>JBGVIG010000478.1:0-6657 GCA_045122995.1 Eubacteriales bacterium
ATCCGTCACCGATCGCGCGCCTGCCTGGACAGGCGTCGAATTTCTTTATCAATTTCTGATCAGCAACAATTCTGTAGGTCCCTATGCACACGAAGTTTCCTACGAAGAAATTGAGGTCGGCGATATCGTGCAATTCGGCACGAAAAGAGGCGATTTTTATCATTCCCCCGTCATCACCGCCGTGAGCCCCACCGTTCTTGTCGCCGCCCATTCCTTTGATGCGTTGGACAGACCACTTTCTTCCTATTTCTTTGATTCTGTCCGTTTTCTTCACATCGACGGCGTGCGAACGTGGTAAAAAACAAAAAAGATGTTGACAGTTCCACAAAAAAATTCTATAATAAAGGAAAAATTCCTCGAAAAAACATCAGAAAGGACATTCAAAAATGAACGCAACCAAATGGCTGACACCTGCACTTCCTAGTGAAAACCGTATGCCTGCACGCGCATATTACGTTCCCTACAGAAGTAAAGATTTTTCCGAAAGCACTTGCTGCATGGCTTCTCTTGACGGAACTTGGGATTTCCGTTATTGCGAAACCATTCCCGAAGTCCCGGAAAATGTTTCCGATATCACATTTGAAAATAAACTCCCAGTCCCTGCCTGCTGGCAATGCCACGGCTACGGACAGATCCAATATACCAATATTGTATACCCCATTCCCTTCATGCCGCCGCACGTCCCCATGGACACACCCGTCGGTATCTATCACAGAACGTTTACGATCATAAATTCCCGTGAACGCTCCTACCTCATGTTCGACGGCGTATGCTCGATGTTTCTCGTTTATGTCAATGGCAAATACGTCGGTATGTCCAAAGGTTCCCGTCTTGCCGCAGAATTCGACGTTACCGATTACGTAAAAGAGGGACAGAATGATCTCACCGTCGTTGTATTCACCTACAGCGATGCTACTTATCTCGAAGACCAGGACTGCTTCCGTTATAACGGTATTTTCCGCTCCGTTTGGCTGATTTCCCGTCCGCAAAATCACATTCTTGATTTGGATATCCGCACGAATATCAAAGGTGAAGTTTCCGTTTCTTGCACGTTTGCGGGCGAACCCGTAGAAGTGTGTGCCACACTTTATGACGGCAAAACGGCACTCCCCTCGCTTTCCGTGGAAAATCCCCGTCTTTGGACGGCAGAAACGCCGAATCTTTATACGCTCGTTATCAAAGCGGGCGAAGAATATATAAAAAAAGAAATCGGCTTCCGCAGCATTTCTGTCAGTGAAAAATGCGAGCTTCTCGTCAATGGAACGCCCATCAAGCTCAAGGGCGTTAACCGCCATGATACCAATGCCAAAACCGGTTATACTGTCACGATGGACGACATGATGCGCGATCTTGCGATGATGAAGCAATACAACATCAACTGTATCCGCACATCACATTATCCCAACGATCCCCGTTTTTATGAGCTTTGCGATAAATACGGTTTCTACATTGTCGATGAATGTGATCTTGAATGTCACGGTGTGGAATTCATGACGAGAAATCAAAATCCTTCTTTCCTGCTTTCAGGCAATCCCGAATGGAAGGACGCTTACGTTGATCGTATGGTGCGCACACTTGAAAGAGATAAAAACAGCGTTTCCATCATCTATTGGTCGCTCGGCAATGAAAGCTATTTTGGAGATAACCACAGAGCAATGTCTGAATATGTCAGAAGCCGCGACACTGAACGCCTCATTCACTATGAAGGCACGATGAGCGGTGTTCAGCGTTGGGTGGAAGAAATGCCACCTGTCGATCCTTGTGTAGACGTTGTCAGTGAAATGTACGCAACACTGGAAACCGTGGAAATGCAGGGCAAAAACGAGAGCGGCGATAAACGCCCCTATTATCTTTGCGAATATGCACATGCTATGGGCATGGGTCCCGGCTCTACAGAAGATTATTGGAAGCTTTTCTATCAATATCCCCGTATCTCCGGTGGCTGTGTTTGGGAATGGAAAGATCACGCCGTTTACAAGGGGGAAAAGAACGGCAAACCCGTTTACTTCTACGGCGGCGATCACGGTGAATATCCGCATGACAGTAACTTCTGCTGTGACGGTATGGTTTCCCCTGAAATGGAGCCGCACACCTCGCTTTTCTCGCTGAAAAAAGCCATCGAACCCCTTCAGATCGAATGGGCAGATGAAAGCACCGGCAAGATCCGCCTCATTAACCGCATGGATTTCACAAACGCAAGCGAGCTTTTCGAGCTTAGTTATGAGATCAAGGACGGCGACGCCGTTCTCGCATCGGGCACACTCCCCTGCGACATAAACGCGCATGAAACCATGGATCTTTTCCTTGAAAACCTGCCGAAAGAAACAAATCTTCCCTGCTACGTGATGCTCCGCACGCTTTACAAAGCAGACACCTGGTTTGCTAAGAAAGGCCAGGAAGCTTCTTTCACCGAGCTCGCCGTGAAAACAACGCGCAAAGAAGAACAGAAAACAGCAACAGCACCCATTTCTCATGAGGAAAAAAATGGAATCCTTTCTGTGTATTGTAGTGAAAAGGCATATACGATCCGTCTTGCTGATGCGGCGATCGTTTCCATAAAAAAAGCTGACGAAGAATATCTTGCTTCTCCTGCGAAATGGACAGCATGGCGCGCACCTACCGACAACGATATGAATATCAAGGTGCGTTGGCAGAATCAGTTCGGTATTCACAAAGCAAGAATGTACGTTCATACTTATGACATTACCGAAACTGAAACTGCGATCACCGTAAAAATGGAAGGCATCTTTGCAGCCAAAGGCAGGATTCCGCTTTTCTATCTCACAATCTGCTACACGATCGATGAAAACGGTATTCACACTGATGTGGAAGCGGCACAGCCCGAAAACGCATGGATCGAACAGATCCCGCGTTTCGCATTGCAGATGGAAACCGTCAAAGGCTTCGAAGAGCTTGAATACTTCGCCAAAGGCCCCCGTTCCTGCTATACGGATATTCAAAACCACGCATATCACGATGTGTTCCGCACAAACATTACAGACGAGTTCGAGGATATGATCATGCCTCAGGAATGCGGCAACCACGTTGATACCAAATACACGATGCTCTCTTCCTCTGAGAAAAAACTCCGCGTGGACGGCAACGGCTTTGAATTCTCCGCACTTCATTTCAGCCCCGAAATGCTCACCGAGGCAAATCATAGCTTTGAGCTCACGCCGAGCGAAAACACTTTCCTTCTCATTAACTATAAGGTCTGCGGTCTTGGCTCCAATAGCTGCGGCCACCGCGCAAAAATGCCGTATTCCTTTGCAGAAAAAGAATTCCGCTTTGCATTCACAATTTCTATCAATTAAATCCAAAAGGCGATCAAGCATATGCTTGATCGCCTTTTATTTGATCAGATAGACAAATGATGATGATATCCGCCATCACGGGTCTTGAGTCTTTCTGCCCAGCCTTTGTTGAAGGCAAGAACTTTGATGCCCTTGTCCACGGTATTTTGGAATATTTTCTCCATATCGTTGAGGTGCGGCTGCGACATATTGATAGCATACAATCCGGGCATTTCGGAAAGTGCCTCGATATAATGGTCGCCTCTGCCGCAGAAATGAATGCAACCACCGCCGAAGCGTTCGAGAAGGCGACTATCATACGGCACGGAAAATTCACGGTAAAAATCAGGAGAAAGATTCATCGCGCTGTCATTTCGAATAAGGATCGTTCCTCTGTGCCACAGATATGCCCAGTTCGTCCAGTGAGGATTGATCTCGGTATTTTTCGGAATGATCTCATACCACTTATCGAGAAAGTCGGCATAAGTTTCTGTAATGAGCGAGAGGACCTCATGCACAAAGTCAGGATCGTCATACATCTCATAAAACATATCTCCGCCCCAAAGCAATTCGCAAATATCAAGAGGACCTTGCACGTCAGGGTGATATATCTTTACATATTTCTGAATCTTCGGATACGCAGAAAAAACTTCACGGCAAAGCTCAGCAAAGGCAAAAACATCTTTACCAAAACCGGTGTAAAGATCCGGTTTGCCGGCGTCCACCATTTCATGAATGCGATCGGTATCCCCAAGTGTTCTGGTCGTGGGGTGTGTATTATTTTTTCGCGGCATCATAAAAATCTCCGCACCGAAAACCGAGCTTAAAATACCTGTACCGTAATTGGCACGGATCGCAAGATTATGTCTTTTATGATTCAAAGCATCGGAAATTTTGATCATTTCCGAACGAAGCATCAAGTCGTAGTTTTCAACAGCATCGTTGATATGGATAGGCCCCAGCTCCACAGAAGGTGCTGAAAGTTTTTTTCTTTCGGGATTAAAAATCTCACCCTCAAAACGGTCAAAAAGAAAATCTCCCCATTGATTTTGGAAATCTTCCTCTGTTTCGGGATCAATTCTGCGTTCAATATCTTCTAACAAAGCAATCGTTTTTGCACTAAGCTGCATATAAAATCCCCCATCAAGTCTAATTTTTTCCATTCTATCATAGAAATAGAGATTTGTAAAGTACATTTTGTCCTTATTTCTTGCAAAATCGGCACTTATGATTTATACTATATATATCAAAATCAAGAGAGGACATCTTTATGAAAACGAAGCTTTCTCCCCGTTTCTTATGCGCGCTCACCACATTCAGTCTGATTGGACAAATTGCGTGGGTCGTGGAAAACATGTATCTCAACGTCTTTATCTATAAGCTTTTCCATGCCTCTGCCGCGGATATTTCCGCCATGGTCATGGCAAGTGCCATCGCCGCGACACTAACCACAGTTCTCATCGGCGCGCTTTCTGATAAGATCGGTAAACGAAAGCTTTTCATTTGCGGCGGCTATCTGCTTTGGGGCATTTCCATTCTCGGCTTTGCGCTCATCGCAAATGAAGCGACAAGAAGCATCGGCTCCTGGCTTTTGCCCTCCGCTTCCGCTGGTGTTTCCCTTGTGATCGCGCTCGACTGTATCATGACGTTTTTCGGCTCCTCTGCCAATGATGCGGCGTTCAACGCATGGCTGACGGACAGCACCGATGAAACCAATCGCGGCGCGGCAGAAGGCATCAATGCGATGATGCCGCTGATTGCCATTCTCGCTGTTTTCGGCGGTTTCATGGGCTTTGACCTCGGCTATCCACAAAACTGGATCATGATCTTCACCATCATTGGTGTCATTGTCATGCTCATCGGTATCCTCGGCTTTTTCCTCATTCAAGAGTCGAAGATAGAAAAACAAAAAGAAAACTATTTCCATACCGTGATCTACGGCTTTCGTCCTTCCACGATAAAAAATAATACTTCTCTTTATTTTCATCTCACCCTCTTTATCCTTTTCAATATTTCCATTCAGATCTTCATGCCGTATCTGATTCTCTACTACGAGGTTTCACTCGGTATGGCGAACTATGTTTTCATCATGGCGCCTGCCATTCTTCTTGCGGCGATCGTCACGGCATTCTGGGGAAAAGTTTATGACAAAAAGGGCTTTTCCTTCTCTTCTGCCATCGCGCTTTTGTGGCTCGCGGTCGGCTATATCGTGCTGTATCTTTTCCGCGCGACAGCGCTCGTTTTCGTGGGTTCACTTCTCATGATGTGCGGCTATCTTGCAGGCATGGCAGTCTTTGGCGCAAAAATACGCGATCTCACACCACAAGGCAAATCGGGTATGCTGCAAGGCGTTCGTATCTGCTCCCAAGTTCTCATTCCCGGTGTCATCGGTCCTTTCATCGGAAAAACAGTGCTCGCTAACGCGCAAACGATCGTGAACAATGACGGCACCGAGTCTTTCGTTCCCAATGAAAATATTTTCCTTGCAGCACTGATCGTGATTCTTTTGCTGGCGCTACTTCTCATCGTCGTGCAAAAAGCAAAAAAACCGCGCATCTGCCGCTTGAAAACCCCTTTTGAGGAAGAACCCAACTCCGACTGGACGGAATATCCGCGTCCGCAAATGAAGCGAGAAAGCTATTTTTCTCTTTGCGGCGAATGGACACTCTCCATAAAAAAAGGAGAGAACACCTCGCCTCTTGGTAAGATCCACGTGCCTTTTCCGCCCGAATCGGAAATTTCGGGCATCGGCAGAGCACTTGGTAAAGATGAAATTTACATTTATGAAACTTCTTTTGAAAGAGGGAAAAATTTGTCTGATGAGCGCGTGCTTCTCCATTTCGGTGCTGTTGATCAGATCGCAAGGATTTATCTGAACGGAAATTTCCTCGGCGAACACATCGGCGGCTATCTGCCCTTCACCTTTGATATCACCGATCACATCACAGAAAAAAACAAACTTCGTGTAGAAGTTGTCGACGAGTTGGATACAGATATCCCCTACGGCAAACAATGCAAAAAGCGCGGCGGTATGTGGTATACACCGATAAGCGGCATTTGGCAACCCGTGTGGCTGGAAAGTGTCCCGAAACAACATATCGAGGGGATTCGCATCACAACCTCTCTTCATAGCGTGACGCTTGGCGTCCTTGGCGGTGCAGATGAAAAAACGATCTCCGTCTGCGGAAAAGAATATACCTTCCGAGGCTTTGGTTTTTCATTTGAAGTGGAAAATCCGCATTTGTGGACACCGGAAGATCCCTATCTGTATGAATTTACGTTGACCTCTGGCGAAGACACCGTTCATTCCTACTTTGCTCTGCGCACCATGTCTATCGAGAAGAAAGACGGAAAATCCTATCTT
>JBGVIG010000479.1:0-1126 GCA_045122995.1 Eubacteriales bacterium
ACCGCCAACGAAAACGCTACCCTCAAGGGCATATTCTGCAGGACGTCCTTTTTCTGTGGCAGCAAGCGTATTGATGAGAAGCTTGGCATCGGAAAGCGGTTTTTCACCGATGTTGGCAAGGAGAAAACAACCTGTGCCATAGGTGTTCTTGGCGTCGCCGACGGAGAAGCATCCTTGTCCGAAAAGCGCAGCCTGCTGGTCGCCTGCAACACCTGTGATCGGAATCTCTTCTCCAAGGAGATTCAGTGTGCCGAAATCATCGGCGCTGGCCTTCACCTCAGGGAGCATACTGCGCGGAATATCCAAAAGCGCGAGCAGTTCATCGTCCCAATCGAGTGTGTGGATATTAAAGAGCATCGTACGGGAAGCATTGGTGCGGTCTGTGGCATGAACCTTGCCGCCTGTCATCTTCCAGACAAGCCAAGTGTCGATCGTGCCAAAGAGAAGATCACCGTTTTCTGCCATGTCACGCGCACCTTCCACGTTTTCGAGGATCCATTTGATCTTTGTGCCTGAAAAATAGGCGTCGATCGGAAGTCCTGCACGCTCGCGGATTATTTCTGTGTGTCCGCCTTCGCGGAGTGCATCACAGATCTCGGCGGTTCTTCTGCATTGCCAAACGATGGCAGGACAGATCGGCTTGCCGGTGTGTCTATTCCAAACAACAGTCGTTTCGCGCTGATTGGTGATGCCAACGGCAGCGATCTCCGAAGGTGAGATCCCCGACATCACGACCGCTTCTGTCATCGTGGCATATTGTGCGGCGTAGATTTCCATGGCGTCATGCTCCACCCAACCTGCGGCAGGGTAGAACTGAGTAAATTCCTTTTGTGCCTTTGCGACGATAGTTCCGTTTTTGTCGAAAAGGATCGAACGGGTACTTGTCGTACCTTCGTCAAGGGCGAGAATATATTTTTTCATATCATCACCTCGGAAAATTTATCTTACTTACTATTATACAATATAATGATAAAAAAATGAATGGGTTTTTGTAAAATAATTCGATTTTTCATAAGATTTTTTAAGAAAATTCAGCAAAAAAATCCCACCTCGGAGGAGGTGGGAAAAAATATGTTCATCGGGGTTGATGAGGGGGACGCGCTTATTCTTCCACGATGGTGACAGT
>JBGVIG010000480.1:0-1788 GCA_045122995.1 Eubacteriales bacterium
CAGATAGTCTTGCCGATGTGGATAAATACGATGAGCGAAATTGGGGAGGCAATGCATACGAATATGCGCTGACTCTCTGCTTTGATGCAGTCCTGAAATTATAAAAGCTAAATAAAATTCATTTCTTGAATGAACCCCCGACAGATCTTTGATAAAAATCTGTCGGGGGTTTAATTTCTTTATGAGAACCAGTCGTTCACTGTCCTTTTTTGTTTAATCCCTGAGAACGATGAATGTCGTTGGCATCTCCAGCGGGTGATAGCTGGTGGAGAGCACGCCCTTTTCCACGAGAAGCTTTACGGGTGTTCCGATAGCGTCAGATGTGCAGGTATGTGCCGCGATTGCGCAAAGATGCGTGTGCAGGTGACGAGGTGTGTGGCTCTGCAAAACTTTTTCTGCTTTGACATTACATTCTTCCACCAGAGGGAGAATTTCATTTTTTGCACAATCTTTTGCGATTTTCATGACTTTTTCGTAAATAGCTTTGCTGTAGACGGGAAGTGTGACGGAAAATTTATCGCCTTCCTTTTGCACGTATCCTTTTTTGATCATTTCTGCAATAGCTTCCAGATCATATTCGCTGAAAAGTTTATCGCTGTGTTTGGCAATATCAAGGAGGATATTGGTGTAGCGCTCGTTACCGTAAAAATCATGGTGGTCCCCTTTCGGGTTTTGGAGATAGTCAAGAAAGAGCAGCACGTCGCCGTCTTTTCCGCTCATGCCCGAATAAGCAAAGGCAGAAGACACCTCGCTGTTTTCCTTGCACCAGATGTGAGCGTGATCACCCCAAGCGGTCTTTGGTTTTTCAAAGCGCCACTGGCTCATGGCAAAAATCGCGCGTACAAGCAGCGTGAGAAGTTGCCAACGGCAGGTATTTTCTGAAAAATCGGCACCGATAAAGCCGAGCGTGCGATAATCTGCCATCGTTTTTTCAAGAAACGATTCCATTTTCTCCGCAAGAAGTTCATGTGTTTTTATAACGTTTCTTCGGATCTCCTCTTCGCACTGCGTGGTAATCACAACGATATCTGTCTGATAACGCGCGCCTTCTTTTTTAAGGATATCTTTTTCCGCAAGCGCGTTGATCTCCTCGTCGAGATAGGGCAGAGGAATACCCGTTTCAAGACTGATCTGCTCAGGGGTAAGCAGATCGTTATAACATGCGAGAACGATATTCTGGCGAATTTTTTTATTCATAAAATCATAAAAACGGTTTGGCGCCGTGCCGCTATACATAGGGCTTAAAGTTTTGGGATTGTAGCTGAGTTTTCCGAGTTTGCGTTCCATTGTGAAACCTTCTTTCAATATTTTTCGGGATTTAAAAAGCAGATATTTTACCATACTTTCGCTGATGGAAAGCAGAGATGCGATCTCTTCACAGGATTTATTTTCGATATAGTAAAGTATCGTTGCGTCGCGGTATTTTTTTGAGAGCAGAGAAAGCTCGCGGCGAAGCAGAAAGAGATCGCTTTCTTCTTCAAAAAGGATTGCAAAGTCATTTGCTTCGTCGGGAAGTGTTTTTTCCATCACTTCGTCCAGTTCACATTCGTTGTTTTTTGATTTTTTTCGATACCAACTTTTATAAACATTACCTGCCACCGACCACATAAAACCGTAAAATGCGGCATCACTACGAATATTTTCAGCACTTTTCATGATCTCCACGAGAATATCCTGCGCCAAGTCTTCCGCATCTTCGCGCTTTTTTGTGCGTGCTAAGCAAAAAGAAAAAATTGTTTTTGAGATTTCTTTGATTTTTTCGTCGATCTCCTGTCTTTTCAAGATTAG
>JBGVIG010000481.1:0-2074 GCA_045122995.1 Eubacteriales bacterium
CCACTTATCTTAGCGGTGTCGGCCATAGCTGTTGGGACGCGGCTTATGCCAGTTCCACTCTTGTAGATTGGTTGCTCTCTCAGTCAAAATAAAAAGCGGCGGTCGCCGCTGTCAGTTGCTCGCCTAACTTCAATTTCATCGCCTTCAAATACAGCAAAACGGCGAGATCAATTTTGAGCAATTTCCTATGGTATAAAAAATTCTTTCATAAAAAAAACGGACAGCATGCTGTCCGTTTTTTTTTATGTTAAAAATCATCTTCTGTGAAATCATCGTTTTTCATTTCCATCAATCGCACCATAGCGAAAAGGCTTGGTTGGATCGCAGGATAAGTCAAAGCATCAGGGAGCTCTTCAAAGAAAGAAATCTCTCCGATTTCCGATTCGTCGGAAAGCTCTCCCAAAAGCTTCACCTCTGCTTTGCACAAAAGACCGTATGAATCCGTATGATCTTTGGTCACACGGTAAACACAAATGCTTTCCAGATCAAAAGAAACAGCGCCGGTTTCCTCGATCAGTTCCCTTTTTGCCGTTTGCAAAATATCTTCGCACGCTTCGCGATGTCCACCAGGAATCTCCCACGTATCGCGCGCCTTATGACGGCAAAAGATCCATTTGCCTTCATATTTTGCCGCAATAACCGCAAATATCAGCTTCTCGTCCTCGATTTTGTCAAGCGCATGAAAATCCACGTCGATCATCGTCTTATTATTTTTGTGCGCTTGATATTCAGACATGGCGTTCCTCCGTATTTTCCATCTTTTCCAACACTTTTTTATAAGGCATGAGCATACCTTCCGTCATCTTATTACCCATTTTCGCTTTGATCTTCGGTGAGGAGAGCAAAGCGCCGACAAGATACATTTTCAGCATCATGCCGCGTTTTTTCTGGGGAAAATCATATTGTCCGTGCGCTTTATAAAATTTATGATCCGCTTTCATCATGCCTTGCATCAACCAGATCAGATCTCGGAAGATCTTCATGCCGCCTACACCATAAAAATTCTGCGGAGGAACGTATTTCTTTTCCAAAGCATAAGAAAGTGTTTTCGCGAGTTTATCGATCTCGCCGTTCGGATCCTTTTCATCAGTCGCGACACCGGCAAGGAAATTTCCGCCAACCTGCGCACGCCCTTCCACGATCATTTGCAAGTTAAATTCTTTGCTGTATGCACCGCTGATGAGATATCCCATCGGCATACCCATAGTCACCGTGCGATGTCCGTTACAAAACTGTCTGTCATCATAAAGCTTAAACGATGCGCCCATGGAATGATCTTTGATCGTAAAGGCATAAACGATCGCTTCCGCTGTTTGCAGATCATCACGAAGGAAACCGTCAAATCCGTCTTTATAAATGCATTTTCCCGAAACTGCACAGTTAAAACAACCAAGACAGCCACCCTTGAACGGATATTCACGAATATTGACAACTCTTGTTTTTCGCGGCAGCACCGCCGAAAAACGGTCAATCATTCCTTGAAGCTGTGTGTCGTCTTTTTCTGCATTGGTGATGATAACGACGTCACCCGTTTTTTCTTCCTCCGTCGCCGCAAGGGGTGAAACCGCCATCGGAATAAAAGGCGCTTCCGCTTCAGGCATGCTCTCATAAGCGTCCACTTGCATGCTCCAAAGAACATATTCCAAGAAATCTCTCGCTTCCTTTTGCCCTTTTTCCGTCAGAAGATCGTCCATATCCGCTGAAAGACCACGAATATATTTCATTCCAAGATCCATGCAGTTATCTTGGATATAACGATGTGCTGTGACGTCATAAAAATGCTTTGAGGTTGTGAGCTGGCTTGCAAATTTTCCTTTCAAAGAAAGCGAAGATCCTTTGAGAAGCTCTATAAAACGGTGAAGCTGATACGGTGCGATAAACGTATAGACGGGATAAGAGAACAAGATCAGATCCGCTTTCCGAATCATTTCCACAGCAGGAGAAAAATCTTTTTCCAAAGCTTTGATCTTTTGACCTGCGTGAAGTACTTCAAACCGATGCTCGGGGTATCGTTTTTCAAGATAAAAAACCGTTTGCAAAGTAATACTGTGCTGTCCCTTCGGACTGCCGTTGA
>JBGVIG010000482.1:0-6118 GCA_045122995.1 Eubacteriales bacterium
GCCGTGGCAGATCGCGTCTGCGCCTTCCGCTTTTGCGATTTCAACGATACGCTTTGCGATAACAGGACGTGCAAAGGAAGTACCGAGCATATATTCTTCATAAAGAGCGCCTGCTTTTACGGTAGGAATGACGTATTCATCAACGAATTCATCGGTGAGATCTTCCACATAGCATTTGGAAGCACCGGTTTTAATTGCCTTTTCTTCAAGACCTTCAAGCTCATCTGCCTGACCTACGTTGCCGGAAACAGCGATAACTTCACAGTTATTGTAGTTTTCCTTGAGCCACGGAATGATGATGGAAGTGTCAAGGCCGCCAGAATATGCAAGTACAACTTTTTTGATATCTTTTTTATTCATAATATTTATCTCCTTTGCGGTTGAAATTCATTTTTGAATAATTATACATCGCAATGAATAAAAATGCAATAGTTTTTTAAAATTTCTTTCTTTTCTTGCAAAGACGCCAACAAAAGCCGCCGTTTTTTTGGAAATTTTGTGCACTTTCACAAAAAGCGAACGGAAAAATATTCAAAAACAAGCTTTTCACAAAAACGAACAATACATACATTATATATATTTGGGTGGGAGATGTCAAGAAAAAATATCCGAAATTCAGGAAAAAATACAAGTTTTTTACACGCTCCACAAAATATTTTTGTATATATAAAATAAAATATGAAAGATAATGTATATTTTTCAAAGACGTGCAAAAACCAAATAGTGTGTTCAGTGCATATTCTTTGAAAAAAACAAGAAAAACGCATAAAATATTCAAAAAAATCAAAAAATTTTATTGACAGCGCCCCGCGTCTGTGCTATGATAGAAAAATAAGAATTATATTAGAAAATCATGATAGAGGTGCATCGCGCAATCAGTATTCTTTCCGACGAAGGTTTCGTCGCCGACGGAAGGAAAAAAGGTGCCGTTGCCGAAAGAGCGCATAGACGAATATGCGTGTCTTGGTTTGACAAATAAGATTTGTCCGACTGTCGTTTTTTGCGGAGAGCTATCGGAGTTTGTCATTTGGCGCGCAGCCATACATATTTCGTTTAGCTGATAACGTTCGTTTATCGGCTTTCTTTTTTGGTGGGCAGTGCCACCCCCGGTCGTTTGGTTTGTGCGAACATTGCAAGGCCTTTTTCAGTTATATCAAGCCACGTATATGGCAAAACAAGGGCAGTGCCCACTTCCATTCGTTTGGCTTGCGCACCCCCCTCCCACACGGGATTCAAAAGGGACGAGTCCCTTTTGAGGGTGCAGGGCGGCGTCCTGCAAAATCACATCACAAAAAATTTTACATATAATAAAATGAACATAAACAATATTTTCTGAAAGGATTTTTTGTCATGAAAAAAACAATTTTCACAGGCGCTGCTACGGCGCTTATTACTCCGTTCAAAAACGGCGCCGTCGATTTTGAATCCTTCGGCACGATCATCGATGCACAGATCGAAGCAGGCATTGACGCGCTCGTTATTTGCGGCACCACAGGCGAAGCGTCCACCCTCACAGATGACGAACAGATCGACACCATCGCTTATGCGGTTAAACGCGTAAGCGGCAGAGTTCCCGTGATCGCGGGCGCAGGCAGCAACGACACCGATCATGCCATCAAGCTTTGCCGTCGTTCTTGCGAAGTCGGCGCAGATGCGCTTCTCGTTGTAACGCCTTATTACAACAAAACCTCCCAAAGAGGTCTGATCGCGATGTATACGGAAATCGCGGACAGCGTGGATAAACCCTTGATTCTTTATAATGTTCCCTCCCGCACCGGCGTGAACATCGAACCCGCAACCTATGCGGCACTCGCGGAACACCCGAACATCGTTGCTATTAAGGAAGCAGGCGGCAATTTCTCTCAGATCGCGCAGACCATGGCGCTCGTCGGTGATAAGCTCGATCTTTACAGCGGCAATGATGACCAGATCGCGCCCATGCTCGCACTTGGCGGCAAAGGCGTTATCTCCGTTCTCTCCAACGTATTGCCTGCGGAAACTTCCCGTATGTGCCATGCATTCTTTGAAGGCAACACCAAAGAATGTGCTGATCTTCAGTACAAATACTTATCCCTCACAAACGCGCTCTTCTCCGACGTAAATCCCATTCCCGTGAAGGAAGCAATGGCAATGCTCGGTTACTGCGAGAGCGACATGAGAAAGCCTCTCTTCCCCATGGAAGAAGGCAAAAAAGAAAACCTTCGCCGCGAGCTCATCAAGGCAGGTCTTTCCGTAAAATAAAAAATCAGGAGAACATACTATGAAAGTAATCATGAACGGCGCCCTCGGCAAGATGGGCTCCGTCATCTGGAAGTTGCTTGAAGAGGGCAAAAACGGCATGGAGATCGCTTGTGGCGTAGATCCCAACGCAGACGGCTCCGATCCGCGCATCGTAAAAAAGCTTTCCGATTATACGGGAGAGGCAGATGTCATCATCGACTTCTCTTTTCACGGCTGCATCGGTGAATTGACAGATTATGCCGTAGCAAGACAGATTCCCACCGTGGTCGCCACCACAGGCCACACGACGGCAGAGCTTGAAATCATGAAAAAAGCAAGTGAAAAGGTTGCCATCTTCCATTCGGCAAATATGTCCGTTGGCATCGCCGTTCTTGCGGATTTCGCAAGACGCGCGGCGGCACTCATGCCCGGTGCTGACATTGAGATTGTGGAAAAACACCACAATCAAAAGCTTGACGCTCCCAGCGGCACTGCACTTCTTCTCGCCAACGAAATCAAAGAAGCCAGAACCGAAGCAAATTTCGTATGCGGCAGATACGGTCACCAGAAGCGCACCGAAAATGAGATCGGTATTCACGCGCTTCGTCTTGGCGGTGTGATCGGTGAGCATGAAGTCATTCTTGCCACCCCCACCGAAACCATCACTTTGAAGCATGAAGCACACACCCGCGCGCTCTTTGCAGATGGTGCTCTTGTAGCCGCGTCTTTCCTCGCAGGCAAACCCGCAGGCTTTTACAATATGCACGCGATCGTCGGATAAGCGGCAGATTTGTCAAAAATAAATCCAAGGACAAAAAAACTCATGAACAATAAACTCATTCATTCCAACGTCACCATCAGTGAAAACGGCAATCTCTGTTTTGCGGGCATGGACACCGTTTCCCTCGCAAAAGAATACGGAACCCCTGCGATCCTCATTGACGAAGACCGTATCCGCTTTCGTTGCCGTGAATATAAAAATGCGATGAAAACTTATTTCGGCGGTGCTTCCATGCCCCTTTTTGCTTCGAAATCTTTGAGCTTCAAGGGTATTTACCGCATCATTGCCGATGAAGATATGGGAACAGACATCGTTTCCTCCGGTGAACTTTTCACCGCTGTCGCGGCAGGCTTCCCCATGGAACGTGCTTTCTTCCACGGCAACAACAAAACCGACGCAGACATTGAATACGCCATCGACAACGGCATCGGCTATTTTGTCGTAGACGGCATCGAGGAGCTTTCCGCCATCGACCGTATCGCTGAAGAAAAAGGCATTCGTCAGAAGATCCTTCTCCGCATCACTCCCGGCATTGATCCCCACACCCACCAGAAAATCAGCACCGGCGGCGTAGACTCCAAATTCGGTTCCGCCATTGAAACGGGGCTTGCTTCCAAGATTACCAAAGAAGCACTTTCCAAACTGAATATTGATCTTCGCGGTTTCCATTGTCACATCGGCTCTCAGATCTTCGATATTGATCCCTACACGCTCGCAGCAGACATCATGCTGAAATTTATCGCAGATATGCGCGATGAATACGGCTTTACCGCAGAGATTCTCAACATCGGCGGCGGCTTCGGCGTGCGCTATGTGGAAAGCGACGACGAGATCAACATCACCGAAAATATTCGTAAGATCGCAGAACACATGAACACCGCTTGCGAAAGCTTCGGTCTTTCCATGCCGACGATCTTTATGGAACCCGGTAGAAGCATCGTTGCGGACGCAGGCATGACACTTTACACCGTCGGCAGCGTGAAAGAAATCGAAGGCTTCAAAAATTACGTTTCCATCGACGGCGGCATGACCGATAACCCTCGCTACACGCTTTATCAATCCGCATACACCGTTTTGCTCGCGAACAAAGCGACCGCCCCTGCAGACTTTGCTTGCACGATCGGCGGCAGATGCTGTGAAAGCGGCGACCTTATCCAAGAAAACGTCAAGATTCCGAAGCCCGAACGCGGTGACACCCTCGCGGTGCTCGTCACAGGTGCTTACAACTATTCCATGGCATCGAACTACAACCGCGTGACGCGTCCGCCCATCGTTCTTCTCAAAAATGGCGAAAGCCGCTTGGCTGTTCGTCGTGAACGCTTCGAAGACCTCATCGCTTGCGATATTTAACCTACTTTCTTCTTTGCGAAAAGAAGAAAGTAGGCAAAGAAGAAACGAATCACTTGCTTTGTGCCTCTGAATCTTTTTAGCAAAAGGTTGCGAAAAGAAAAGTTTGGATCAAAAGAAACGAATCGCTTGCTTTACACCATTAGATAAAATTCTCCTCGCTCGACCAAAATGAAAATCGACGCAGACAAGAGGGGCGTCCCGGAACCCCCAGGTGAGAGGGCGCACGAATTTTTCGTGCGAGCCATCTCTTGCCGTCGCTCGAACCATTGCCCATCAAGCAAATAAAGCGATAAAACCGCAGGTTTTTGCTTCTTTTTGGTACTTTTTCTTTCAAAAAGAAAAAGTACGTCCCACCTCTTGCCAAAGAGAAAAACAATATAACAAAAAAAGAAAATTTATATAAAATAAAAAAGGAACCCTAACCCCATGATCGTCACAAAATTCGGAGGAAGCTCTCTCGCCGACTCCACGCAATTCAAAAAAGTAAAATCCATCATCGAAGCGAACCCTTCCCGCCGTGTCGTCGTTGTTTCCGCGCCCGGCAAACGCTTTTCCGGTGATAACAAAGTAACTGACCTTCTCTATACACTCGGCAGCCACTTGAAATATGGTGTACCGGATGATAAGATTTGGCAATCTATCGTTGACCGTTATAAGGAGATCAAAGAATCTCTCGGTCTTTCCATTGATATCGAAGCTGAGCTTGCGGAATATGCAACAACCTTTAATAAGGATATCGATCAAGGCGCGCTCGTTTCCCGCGGTGAATATTTCTGTGCAAGACTTATGAGTGATTATCTCGGCTTCACATTCGTTGATGCCGCAGATCTGATGTGCTTCTCTTATGACGGCAAACTCGACCTTGCAGAAAGTGAAAAACGTGTCCGTGCGGCATTTGATAAATATGGAAGCATTGTTGTTCCCGGCTTCTACGGTGCATATCCCAATGGCGATGTGAACCTTTTCTCCCGCGGCGGTTCAGATATCACAGGCTCTTATCTTGCCAGATTCCTCAGCGCCACGATCTATGAAAACTGGACGGACGTTTCGGGTATTCTTTCTGCAGACCCCAGACTCACAAAAAATCCCAAAGCGATCGCCAGAATTACTTATGAAGAGCTCCGTGAGCTTTCGTACATGGGCGCAAACGTGCTTCACGAAGACAGTATTCTTCCCGTGCAGGAATGTGGCATTGCCATCAACCTTCGTAATACAAACGAGCCTCAGAATCCCGGCACCATCATCACACAGGACGCGGGCGATGGCACACCCATTACAGGTATCGCAGGCAAAAAAGGCTTTATTTCCTTTGTGATCCGCAAAAAACACATGTCCAGCGAGGTTGGTTTCTTCCGCAAAGTTCTTTCCCTTTTTGAAAAATACAATATCAACGTAGAACACACACCGACCGGTATGGATATGTTCGGCGTCATCGTTTCCGAAGAGCAAGCGGCAAAGCATATTCACACGCTCATTTCCGAGATCGAAACAACCATGGGTGCAGAAGTCACCATGGAAAGAGATATTTCTCTCATTGCGGTCGTCGGTAGAAATATGACAGGTCACTACGGCATCTGTGCTTCCATTTTCGGAATTCTTTGCGAAAATGAGATCAACGTAAAACTGATCGCACAGTCCCCCGACGAACTTAACATTATCGTCGGCATTTCGGGCGACAAGCACGCCATCGCAATTTCCAGTCTGTACGAAGGTCTTTGCAAAGCAAAACTTCTTTAATTTTCCCACACGAAAGGTATAAAGCATCAT
>JBGVIG010000483.1:0-1527 GCA_045122995.1 Eubacteriales bacterium
ATTCCCAATGGATAAGCTTGTCACCATGAGCGCCAAAGAGATCTCTGCGAAAGTGCTTTCTCTGCTCTTTGGCGGAGAAGATAAATTCGCACCCGAAGGCTTCTCGCCCGTCGTGGCAAGAGCTTACGACGGAAAATTTGACCGTGAAGATTACGCACATCTTGCACGTGTGGACGAAGCGTACGTGATGGAGCTTTATCACGGTCCCACTTGCGCATTCAAGGACGTGGCACTCCAGCTTCTCCCCCAGCTCATGGCAGAAGCAAAGAGGGCTACCGGTATAACGGACGACATCATCATTCTCACTGCCACAAGCGGTGACACGGGCAGCGCGGCATTGGACGGTTTTTCCGACGTAGACGGCGTTGGCATCATCGTTTTCTATCCGAAAAACGGAACGAGCGCAGTGCAGGAACGCCAGATGATTTCCTGCAAAGGCAAAAACACCTGCGTTTGCGCCATTGAAGGCAACTTCGACGATGCACAAAGCGGCGTGAAAAATATTTTCGCCACCATGAAAATGCCTGAAGGTAAGCGTCTTTCCAGTGCAAACTCCATCAACATCGGCAGACTTGCACCGCAAGTTGCATACTACTTCAAAGCATATCGTGATCTCTTAAATGAAGACGAGATCGTTTTTGGCGATAAAGTGAATTTTGTTGTTCCCACCGGCAACTTTGGTGATATTCTCGCGGGATATTTTGCAATGCAGATGGGCCTTCCCGTGGGCAAGCTCATCTGTGCTTCCAATGAAAACAAAGTCCTCACCGAATTTTTTGAAACGGGCGTTTACAATAAAAAGCGTGAATTTCACATCACAAAGTCCCCCTCCATGGACATTCTCATTTCGAGCAATTTGGAGCGCCTCATCGCGATGATTTGCGGTGCAGAAGCTTGTTCCTCCTACATGAAAGAACTCAAAGAGAACGGCGAATATGCGCTGAAATCCGAGGAACTTGCAAAGATCCGTGAAGTTTTTGACGCAGGCTACACAAACGATGCCGACACTCTCCAAACCATTAAAGACGTCTACGTTGCTGATGGCTATCTCATGGATACACACACCGCTGTCGCGTGGAATGTTTATCAAAAATGGGTAGAAAAAACAGGAAATACCGACAAGACCGTGATCCTTTCCACAGCGTCCGCATATAAATTCGCCTCCAGCATTCTCGATGGCATGAACGAAGTGTATACCGATGATTTCGATGCCGTAAAGAAACTTTATGCGCTCACAAAAGTTCCGATGCCCACTTCCCTTGTCAATATTGAAAACGCTACGATCGTTCACAAAAATGTCATTGCCAAGGACGCAATGATGGCGTTCGTTTCTGAGAAAGTAGGCAAATAAGATGGAAAAAGTTACAATCCGCGTGCCTGCAACCTCTGCCAATCTCGGTTCGGGTTTTGACGCAGCAGGCATCGCCTTTGCACTTTACAATACCTTTTCTTTTGAAAAAACAGAAAGCGGTCTTTTCTTTGAAAACTGCGATCCTCGTTTTGCAAATGAAGGAAATCTTGCCTACA
>JBGVIG010000484.1:0-9099 GCA_045122995.1 Eubacteriales bacterium
AGATAATTTGTGAATGGAATGGAAAAATGCACGTCTTTATGATATACTGAAAATAAATTCAGAAAAGAGCGTTACATTTGTTTGAAAAATGCGTCTTTATCTTTGAGAAACGATGAAAGGAGAGCGCCATGCAGGATCACGACATCATCGAGCTTTTTTTCGCGCGCAGCGAGAGCGCTATCGCGGAAGTGCGGAAAAAATACGGAAACTATTGCCACAGCGTTGCCTTGCATATCACAAAAGATGATGCGGACGCAGAGGAATGTGTCAGCGACACGTATCTCAAGGCGTGGGAAACGATCCCACCGAAGCGTCCTGAAAATTTGGCTGCGTATCTCGGAAAGATCACGCGAAATCTTGCAGTCGGGCGCTTTCGCCGTGAAAAGGCGGAAAAGCGCGGCAGGGGAGAGATTCCTCTCGTCCTTGATGAGCTTTCGGAATGCATCGGGGAAGAATCGGTGGAGCGGACTTTTGATATGCGAGCGCTTTCGGCGGAGATCTCCGCGTTTCTAGGTGAGCTTCCGCAGGACGTGCGCGTAGTGTTTGTTTTGCGGTACTGGTACGCGAAAAGTATTAAAGAGATCGCTTTGCAGACGGGAAGGACAGAAGCAGGCATTTCTATGTTGCTTTCGCGTTTAAGAAAAAAGCTTGGTAAAAGACTTTCGGAAAGGGGATTTTTGGATTGAAAAAAGAAGAACTTTTTGAAGCCATTGGGGATATAGATGATGTTTTTTTAGAGGAAGCACGTTTTGCGCCAAAAAGGCGCATACGTTCTCTTTGGACGCGTTTGGGTGTGATCGCCGCTTGTTTTTTATTGGTGATCAGCGCTTCGATGCCGTTTTTTGCACGGCAGAATGACGTTACTATGGAATCTATCCGAGATTTTGAGCAATCTCTGGAGAATAGTAAATCATTTAGTGAAAAGAAAGCGGCGGTGACGGAGATTTCCCCGGAGGAGATCGTGGGTGCGCTGGGAAGTGCAACGGAATATTGTCTTGTTCCGCTGACAGAGCGGGAGCTTTTCGCTTTGCCGACGGACATTTTCATGGGAGAGATCATCGGTGAGCGATATTATCTTGTGGATTTTGGTCAAATGAACTATTACTACAAGGTGTCAGAGATCCGCGTGGACACCGTTTACCGTGGGGATATCAACGAAGGGGATATCGCGTTGGTGAAAACGGCGACTTCTTCCGCTGAGATGGGTGTTTGGTCTTCTGCATCGGGTACGGTTTCCCAAATGGAAAAAGGTGTGAGAGGCATCTTTATGCTGAACGATTTTACGGGTGATATGGTCGGCGATGCTTCTTTTGACGGGGAAGGCGTGATCACACATTATTTCATGGACGGCGAGCGCTTTGCTTTTTTGGAAACGGCAGATGGCTTGGTTTTCTGCAAAACGGCTTATCCCGTGATCAAAAATGCAAAAACACTTCAGACTATTGAAGCCTATGTGAAAATGATGAGCTTTCGTTTTGAAAAATAAATCGAAGGACAAAGAATCGGCGGAGATTTCCGCTGATTCTTTTTTTTGCGCTTGCAATCTGCAAAAAAGGGGTGTATACTACTTATTTAGTGACACGTTTTGAATTGATTTTTTGAAAGGACGGTTTTTGTTTTATGGCAAAAAGTTCGGTGAAGGATCTGACAGATGGCAGACCACTGCGCTTGATCCTCGGCTTTATGATCCCGCTCATGTTTGGTCTTCTTTTTCAGCAATTTTACAGTTTGGCGGATACGCTTGTTGTCGGACGTTTTCTCGGTGTGGAAGCGCTTTCCGGTGTTGGCTCGACAAGCTCTGTGAATTTTTTGATCCTTGGCTTTTGTAACGGTATCTGTAGCGGTTTTGCGATTCCTGTGGCACAGAAATTCGGACAGAAGGATTTTGAGAATCTTCGCAAATATGTGGCAAACATCATTTGGCTCGGTATTCTCGTTGCCGCTGTTATGACAGCTATCACAGCAATGTTTTGTAAGCCTATCCTCCTTTTGATGAATACAAAAGAAGAATTTTTTGATGAAGCTTATCTCTATATCTCCATCATTTTTTATGGTATCCCCACGACGATGCTTTATAATATGCTCTCGGGCATCATTCGTTCGCTCGGCGACTCGAAAACACCGCTTTATTTTTTGATAATCGCTTCTGCGCTCAATGTCATTCTTGATCTTGTGACCGTTCTTGTTTTTGATATGGGTGTGGAAGGACCTGCGTTGGCAACGGTGATCTCACAAGCAGTTTCGGGATTTCTTTGTCTGATCTATATGACACGAAAATACGATATTCTCAAGATGAAAAAAGGAGAGATGCGTCCAAGCTTGCCGCATATGAAGCGTCTTTGCGGCATGGGTATTCCCATGGGCGTGCAGTATTCGGTGACGGCTGTCGGCAGCATGATCTTGCAGAGTGCGGTCAATAGCTTTGAAGCGGCACATGTGGCGGCGATCGTTGCTGGTGGCAAGGTGATCAATTTCTTCGCATGCCCGATGAATGCCCTTGGTACAACGGCATCTACCTTTGCGGCACAAAATCTTGGCGCGGGTAAATTTGACCGCATTCGCAAGAGTATTTCCGTTTTCCTTTTGATCAGCGTTGTTTGCTCCGTCTTTACTTTTGTGGTGATCTTTTTCTTCGGCGAGCCGTTGACCGCATTCTTTGTGGACGGCGATGATGCTTCTCTTGTGGCAGATGTGATCGAATATGCACAGCTTTATTTGCTTTTGAACGGTATATTTTATTTCACGCTCGGCGTTTTGCATACGTTCCGCTTTTCGCTGCAAGGCCTTGGCTATCCCAAGCTTGCAATCTTTGCCGGTGTGATCGAAATGCTTTCGCGCGTTTTGATCGCTTGGGTATTTGCACCGATGTTTGGCTTTGCTGCGATTTGTTCTGCGCACCCGATCGCATGGAGTGCGGCGAGTCTTTTCCTCATTCCTTGCTATTTTGTGATCATGCGGCGCTTGGAAACGACACGGAAAATACAAAGTGAATAACCCTCTACCCCTTTCTTCAAAAGAAAGGGGTTTTTGGTTTGCACTTTTCTTTTGCGAAAGAAAAGCGTTACATCTTGAAATATTTATCTTCATGTGGTATAATATAAAATGATATAATAGTGAAATCCTACACGAAAGGTATAGATATATGCAAAGACAGGAGAAAATCCGAAATTTTTCCATCATCGCGCACATCGACCACGGTAAAAGTACACTTGCTGACCGTATTCTGGAAGCGACGAAAAGCGTTTCCACGCGCGAAATGGAAGAACAATTACTCGATAATATGGATATCGAACGCGAGCGCGGTATCACCATCAAGGCTCGTGCCGTCAAACTGAATTATGAAGCAAAAGACGGCGAAATTTATGAATTTAATCTGATCGACACCCCCGGCCACGTTGACTTTAACTACGAGGTTTCCCGTTCCCTCGGCGCTTGCGAAGGCGCATTGCTCGTCGTTGACGCAACGCAGGGCATCGAAGCGCAGACGCTTGCGAACACCTATCTCGCTTTGGAAAACGATCTGGAGATCATTCCCGTTGTCAATAAGATTGACTTGCCCAGCGCCAATATCGAAGGCGTGCGCCAAGAGATCGAAGATGTGATCGGCATTCCTGCCGACGGTTGTCCTGCGGTTTCTGCGAAAACGGGACTTAACATTGAAGACGTTCTCGAAAAGATCGTTTCCGATATTCCTGCACCAAGCGGCGATGAAACAGCACCGCTCAAGGCTCTTATTTTCGATTCTTATTACGATTCCTACCGCGGCGTTGTCGTTTACGTTCGCGTTGCTAACGGTTCTGTGCGTGCAGGTTCCAAGATCCGCATGATGAATACGGGCGCGGAATTTGAAGTTGTCGAAGTCGGTTATATGTCCGCATTTGGTCTTGCTCCCGCGGAGGAGCTGAAAGCCGGTGAGGTTGGTTATATTACCGCCAGCATCAAGAGTGTTGCTGAAACTCGTGTCGGTGATACTGTCACCGAAATTGAAAACCCCACAGAAGAAGCATTCCCCGGCTTTAAGGAAGCGCTTCCCATGGTATTTGCAGGTATCTATCCCGCCGATGGTGCAAAATATCCCGATCTGCGCGACGCTCTCGAAAAGCTTCAGCTCAACGACGCGGCGCTCACCTTTGAGCCCGAAACGAGTATTGCGCTCGGCTTCGGTTTCCGTTGCGGCTTCCTTGGCCTTTTGCACATGGACGTCATCGCGGAAAGACTGGAAAGAGAATTTAATCTCGATCTCGTCACCACCGCGCCCAGCGTTATTTATAAAGTCATTTACAAAAACGGCGATGTCAAATTTATTGATAACCCCGCAAACTATCCGAGCCCTGATGAGATCGCTTCGGCAGAAGAACCGGTTGTAAAAGCAAACGTTATCACCCCCACCGAATATATGGGCGGCATCATGGAGCTTTGTAAGGATCGCCGTGGCACCTTCATCGACATGAAATATCTCGATAACACGCGCGTAGAACTGCATTATATCTTGCCGCTCAACGAGATCATTTATGACTTTTTCGACGCCTTGAAGAGCCGTAGCCGCGGTTATGCTTCGCTGGACTACGAGCTTGACGGCTATAAGGAAAGCAAACTTGTGAAGCTTGAGATCCTTCTCAATCAGGAAGTGGTGGACGCACTTTCCTTTATCGTCCATGCGGACAAGGCTTACGCAAGAGGCAGAAAGATCGCGGAATCCTTAAAAGAAAATATCCCGCGTCAGCTCTTTGAAATTCCGATCCAGGCGGCAGTCGGCGGCAGAGTCATCGCAAGAGAAACCGTAAAAGCGATGCGCAAGGACGTGCTTGCAAAATGCTATGGCGGTGATATTACCCGTAAGAAAAAGCTTTTGGAGAAGCAAAAAGAGGGCAAGAAAAAGATGCGTAAGCTCGGCTCGGTGGAAGTACCGCCCGAAACCTTTATGGCAGTCCTCAAATTTGACGAAGAATAAAGAAAGACATTTCGATCATGGAAAATTTAGGACTTTATATTCACATTCCTTTTTGTGCGAGAAAATGCGCGTATTGCGATTTTTATTCCATCGAAGATACCTCTCTTATGAATGCGTATACGTATGCACTGATCGCACAGATCAAAAGCTATAAGACCGTCGGCAAAAATTATTTTGTCGACACCATCTATATCGGCGGCGGCACGCCCTCGCTTTTGCCTGCCGACCATATTACCCGTATTTTGGACGCAGTGCGTGCAACGTTTCGCATTTTGCCCGAAGCGGAGATCTCCATGGAAGCTAATCCCGGTACGTTGACCGATGAAAAGCTTGCTATTTACCGAGAAGCAGGTATTAATCGCCTCAGTATTGGCTTGCAAAGTGCGGATAACCTTGAGCTTGCGCGTCTATGCCGCATTCACACGCGTGAAGAATTTGAAACAGGCTTTATGCTGGCTCGCATGGAAGGCTTCAACAATATCAGCGTGGACGTGATGTACGGACTCCCCGATCAAAAGCCCGAAGTCCTTCAGGAAACACTCCGCTACGTTTCGGCGCTTTCGCCCGAACATATCTCGTTCTACGGACTCAAGATCGAACCGAATACGCCTTTCGGACAAAATCCTCACGTGGAAAAAAGCTTGCCTGAAGAAGACGTACAAGCGGAGATGTATCTTTCTTCCGCGGAATTTTTGGAGAAAAAAGGCTACAAGCAATACGAGATCAGCAACTTTTCCAAACCCGGTTTTGAATGTAAGCACAACATCAAATATTGGAAATGTCACGAATATCTCGGCTTTGGCCCTGCGGCGTATTCCTATTTTGGTGGACGTATGTTCTCCTATCAAAAAGATATCCGTCTTTTCATTGAAAATCCTACGGATAACGATATCATTCTTGGAGAAAACACGATCCCCACAGAAGAAGAAATGGCAACGCAATACGTCATGCTGGGCTTCCGTCTTCGCCGCGGTGTGAACGCTATCGAATATGGTGAACGCTTTGGTGACGATTTTGAAGCACGCTATAAAGCGAAGATGCGTCCATTTCTCCTCAAAGACTATATTCACAAGACTACCACCGGCTACCGCCTCACTCGTCGCGGTATGTTGATTTCGAATTATATTTTGAGTGAGATTTTAGATTTTTGATATTTCTTAAATCTTAGTGAAGTGCTTTTTTGAAAAGATGCAACAAATGTATGAACTTTTCTCTTTGTTGAAAGAGAAAAGTTCCAAAAGAGAAGCAACAAACGAGCCGTTTGATCGTGAGGTCACGGTGGTGCGACTGCGGGCGATGACAAGTCCCGCCCGTCGATCGTCGCTTTTCTTTGATACAACACCGCTTTTGTCATTTGCGAAACGCAAGATTTTGGCTAACACCAAGGCGTGATTGCAAACCGAAAGAGCCGCCAAAATCACAGCGTGACACTTGAAAGAGAACCCCATGGTGGGTCCCAAGGGACAAGACCCTTGGTGGAGCGCGAGGTGAAACCTCGCATCGAAAAATTTTTTTAGCCGCGAAAAAGCGGCAGATAGGAGATAAATTATGAAAATGACTCTCAGATGGTACGGTCCCGGCCACGACACCGTAACCTTGAAGCAGATCCGTCAGATCCCCGGTGTGACCGGCGTTATCACAACGCTTTATGACACCGTTCCCGGCGAAGCTTGGAAGATGGAAGACATTCTGAATCTCAAAAAGATCGTTGAAGATGCAGGCCTTAAGATCCACGGTATCGAAAGCGTAAATATCAGCGACGATATCAAGACCGCAGGGCCTAAGCGCGACGAACACATTCAGAACTACATCACCACGCTTGAAAGACTTGGTCAGGCTGACATTCACATGGTTTGCTACAACTTCATGCCCGTTTTCGACTGGACTCGTACCGAACTTGCAAGAATGCGTCCCGATGGTTCTACCGTTCTCGCTTACACACAGGAAGCTGTTGACGCGATCAATCCCGAAGATATGTTCGCTTCCATCGCTTCTGACATGAACGGCACCGTTATGCCCGGTTGGGAACCGGAACGTATGGCAAAGGTAAAAGAACTCTTCGAACTCTACAAAGATGTAGACGATGACACCCTCTTTGATAACCTTAAATACTTCCTTGAAGCGATCATGCCTGTATGTAACAAATACGACATCAAGATGGCGATCCACCCCGACGATCCCGCTTGGAGCGTATTCGGTCTCCCCAGAATCATCATCAACAAAGAAAACATTCATCGCATGATGAAGATGGTTGACGACCCGCACAACGGCGTTACCTTCTGCTCCGGTTCTTACGGCACAAACCTCAACAACGATCTTCCTGATATGATCCGTTCCCTCAAGGGCAGAATCCATTTCGCACACGTTCGTAACCTCAAGTTCCACTCTCCCACAAACTTCGAAGAATCCGCTCACCTTTCTTCTGACGGCACCTTCGATATGTATGAGATCATGAAGGCTCTTTATGATATCGGCTTTGATGGCCCGATCCGTCCTGACCACGGTCGTATGATCTGGGACGAAGTAGCAATGCCCGGCTATGGTCTTTATGACCGCGCTCTCGGTGCAACCTACCTCAATGGTCTTTGGGAAGCAATCGAAAAATCTCAGAAAAATAAATAATTTTGCGAAACAACAAAGGGACGGTTTTCAGCCGTCCCTTTGATATGAAAAAGGATTGTTATGAATTTTTTCAAAGATAAAGTTTTTTTAAGACAGCTTTTGCTTTTATCCATACCGATCGCATTGCAGAATCTGATCACTTCCATTCTGAATATTTTTGACCAGCTCATGGTTGGTTGGCTTCCCGAAAACGCAGACAACTGCCTTTCCGCGGTGCTTCTTGCTAACCAGATTGTTTTTATTTATCAGATCGTGCTGTTTGCTGCTTGTAATACGGCAAATATCTTTGTTGCGCAATATTCTGCGAGTGGAAAAAAAGAGAAGATCCCCAATGTAGTAGGTTTTCTTTTGATTATCGGAACTGTCATCTGTGCGATCTTTACGTCTGTTTGTGCAGGTGCGCCGCAGTTTGTCATTGATCTTTTTGCGCCGAATCCTGATTATGCCTATATTGCGGGTGAATTTTTGGGTGTGGTTTCGTATAGCTTTATCTCGATGGCATTTTCCGTTATGCTCAATTTCATGATGCGCGGTATCCAGCGCATGAAGGTTGGCATGACCGCGAATATCATTGCGGTTCTTTGCAATATTTGCTTGAATTATCTTTTCATGTTCGGCGGTCTTGGTTTTGAAGGAGTGGGACTCATCGGTGCGGCTTACGGCACGATCGTTTCCAGAGCGATTGAATTTATCATTATGTTTGGCGGCTGTGTTGCTTTTCGCTATCCCATTCTTGCTTCTCCGAAAAAGATGTTTTCTTTCGAAAAAAGATTTGTCGCGCAGTATTTCAAAATGTTTTTCCCGATTCTTTGCAACGAAGTTTTCTGGGTACTTTCCTCAACGATGTTCCTCTTTGTTTACGATAAATTGCCTTCGAGTGAGATCGCGCTTGCAGCGATGAATATCGCACAAAGCGTGGATAAGATCGTTTCTGTCGTTATGACAGGTATCGGCAGTGCAGCGGGAATTATTATTGGTAACATTATTGGTAGCGGTGATCGAAAGCAGGTGATGGATTATTCGAAAAAAGCGCTTTCGTTCTCCATCTTTACGGGCATTTTGATCGGACTTATCACCTTTGGCTGTGCATTTTTTGCGCCTGCACTTTTCACGGAGGTCAGCATGGCGGCAAAAGAAACGGCAAGAAATCTCCTTTTCCTCTATGCAGTGACGGCGGTGCTTCGCAATATCGCGTTTATGGCGGTGATCGGCATTTTACGTTCGGGCGGTGATACCACATTCTGTATGGTATCGGAAACACTTGCGATCTGGTGTGTTTCCATTCCGCTTGTTTTCTTTGGCGGTCTTGTCATGCAGTGGAATATCTACATACTTTATATCTTGGCGAATATTTGCGAGGTCATCAAGGCGATCTGCTTTATCTCACGCATCAGACATGGTAAATGGCTGAAGTTTGTCGTGGAAAAATCATAGTTTTCACACAACAACCAAAAAACTCCCACGAAAAAATCCGTGGGAGTTTTTATATGCGTTTTTGCCAAGATGAATTCAGAGAAACTGATGAT
>JBGVIG010000485.1:0-8146 GCA_045122995.1 Eubacteriales bacterium
GGCGTAGCAAGTCCCAAAGCACAAGGACAACTGATAACCAAAACAGAAATGCCTCTTGCCAAAGCAAAACCAACAGACTCTCCTGCCAAGAGCCAAATTGCCGTTGCAATCACGGCAATCGTGATCACGGTCGGCACAAAAACACCCGATACCTTATCAGCAATTTTTGCGATCGGTGCTTTTGTCGCCGCCGCATCGCTGACCATACGAATGATCTGCGAAAGCGTCGTATCTTCTCCTACGCGCGTCGCTTCGCATTTCAAAAATCCCGATTGATTGAGCGTACCGGAAGAAATACCGTCACCGACCTCTTTGTTTGCAGGGATACTTTCCCCCGTCAGAGATGCTTCATTCACAGCGCTGTGTCCCTCTAAAACCACACCGTCCACAGGAATATGCTCACCCGGACGAACGAGAAAAATGTCGCCTTTTTTTACCTGTTCAACAGGGATCGTAACTTCTGTACCGTCACGCAAAATTACTGCCGTCTTCGGTGCGAGATCCATCAAGCCTTTCAA
The DNA here is from genome assembly GCA_045122995.1 of Eubacteriales bacterium. Classification (GTDB taxonomy): domain Bacteria; phylum Bacillota; class Clostridia; order Oscillospirales; family CAG-272; genus QALR01. The sequence continues at coordinate 519 of JBGVIG010000485.1, forward strand.
AGCATCCGTGGTCTTCCCTTTCGCACGCGCTTCCAGCATTTTACCAACGGTGATAAGTGTGACGATCATTGCCGCGGACTCAAAATAAAATTCATGCAGCCAATGTGTTGCCGCCATCAAATCACCTAAAAGCAAGTCATAGGACATGGCAAATAACGCATACGTGCTATAAAGAAACGATGCTCCCGAGCCCATCGCAACAAGCGTATCCATGTTCGGTGCGCCGCGCAAAAGTCCATGAAAGCCACTGACAAAAAATTTCTGATTGATCACCATGACAATGCCCGTAAGCAACATCTGCAAAAGTCCGATTGCCATCGGATTTTCTGCAAGCTGTGGAGGCAGATACCACCCCCACATCACATGACCCATGGAAATATACATCAAAACGATCAAAAATCCAAGGGAAGCAAAAAGTCTTCGTTTCAGCTTTGGTGTTTCTTTATCGGCAAGCGCATCAGATTTTTCTACCGATGTTTGTCTGATATTTTGATCTTCTTTCTTTTCCGAAGCGCCGTAGCCTGCCGCTGTCACCGCTGAGATCACAGCATCAGCTGTTACCGTGCCTTCCACACGCATGGAGTTTGTCAGCAAGCTGACGGAGCAGGAAGTCACACCATCAACCTTGGAAACTCCTTTTTCCTCGCGCGCGCTGCAAGCCGCACAGCTCATGCCCGTCACGTTAAATTGTTTCATCATTCTCTCCTTTCATGAGCTTGATCCATGCGGAGCGCTGCCCCGCACCCCGCCCAAGGGATATTGCCCCTTAGGAATCCCTATTTCATTTTTTCCTTCTACGCACTAATTATATACTCCCCTTGATGATTTGTCAATCTGCTTTCTTCTTTACAAAAAGAAGAGGGTAGGAGAAAAAACGGGAGGACAAATATCCTCCCATCAAATATATTTACATTGGGTTCAAAGGGGTGCGCCCCTTTGCAGGGTACAGGACAGCGTCCCGTGCATGTCTTCATCAAAACGGAATCTTGGAAATATCCGCAATGATCTTATTCATCTCGCCCATGCGCTCAAACATTTCGGTCGCAAGCGCAAGCTGGCAGCGTGTGCGAACGAGATTATGTCCGCGATAAAGCGTTTTAAAATACTGATCGCCTGTGATGTAGTCATCAAGGAAACGAACCGCAAGTTCTGCCGTCATCGTGAAAGCGCCGAGCGCCAATGTTTTGATCTCAATGGGCGTGAGAGAGCCTTTGAGTTCACCCACAAAGCCTTCCGCAAACGCACGGAAACGATCAAGATCGAGATGCACTTTTGTAAGGTCGGGTTCATCTTCCGCCGCCGTGTTTGCCGCCGAGCGGATCGCGTCACCGAAGTCATACGCCACAAGACCGGGCATAACGGTGTCAAGGTCGATGACCGTCTTTGCCTCATCGGTGTCTTTATCAAAAAGAATATTGTTAATCTTGGTGTCGTTATGCGTCACACGAAGCGGAAGCTCCTGCGAGTCGATCAGTTCGTTAAGGCGCTGTGCCAAAGGCTTGAAGCGGCGGATCTGTTCGATCTCTGCGCGCACTTCGTCCACACGGCCACAAGGATCTTCATTCACATGGCGAAGGAAAACTGCAATACGGCTTCTGGTGTTATGGAAATTCGGAATGGTTTCATAAAGCGTGGTTGCGTCAAAGTCAGCAAGCATATTCTGGAAATTACCGAACGCTTTACCTGCGGAGCGAAGTCTTGTGAGATCATCACATTCGTTATATGTCACGGTATCGCGCACATATTCGGAAACACGCCAAAAGCCATTGTCATCAAGAAAATAGTTTTTGCCGCCTTTCGTATAGAAAAAGTGCATGACCTGATCACGATCTTTCCCTTCACTTTCCAGCTTATCAGCGATATGAAGCGTGATTTTTTCAATATTGCTCATGATCTTTTTCGGGCTCTTGAAAACGAACATATTGATCTTCTGGAAAACGTAATGTCCTTCTTTGCCGCAGTCATCAAGTTTCACATCATACGTTGTGTTGATGTTACCGTTGCTGATCATGGAAACTGATTTCAGCTCACCGGGAAGCTGAAAATGCTCTGCCAATTCTTTTATTTTCAGTTCGAGTTCTGTCATATCTATTTAAGTTCCTTTCGGGATCTTTCATTTTTTTGGTAATATCATTATAACATACCGCCATTATGAAAAGCAAGCAAATCACAAAAAATTAAGAATCAATCGAAAACACGGATTCCGTGTCTGATCATTTTTTTCATAACGTAATGACTTTCCATGAGCTTCTTTTTCACTTCTTCATTTGTCAGAAGTGTCGTATTTTCGGAGGTGAGGCCTTTAGAGAAATGAACGGGAACGCCTGTCAGACAGTCATCGGGAACATAATAAAGGTCACGGCTATCCATGGGAATACGGAAGAAATTCCCCATATCCACAGCCTGTGCAGCCTCTTCATCAGTTAAAAGCGTTTCAAAATATTTTTCCCCGTGGCGAGGTCCTATGGTGTCAATATTTTCTGTGCTGTATTCAAAAAGCTCACAAAGCGCCCTCGCAAGCGTCGGCAACGTACAGGCAGGTGCTTTTTGCACGAAAATATCACCGCTCTTACCATTTTGGAAAGCAAACAACACAAGCTCCACAGCGTTCTCTAATGTCATCAAAAAACGTGTCATGCGCGGATCCGTGATCGTCAAAGGCAATTCTTTTTCGATCTGCTCGATCCAGCGCGGCACCACAGAACCGCGACTGCAAAGAATATTGCCGTAACGGGTACAGCAGATCGCCGTATTGCCGGCATTCCGCGATTTGGCGACCGCGATCTTTTCCATCATCGCTTTGGAAAATCCCATCGCGTTGATAGGATACGCCGCCTTATCCGTGGAAAGACAAATCACCTTTTTCACTTGTGCCTCGATCGCCGCATTCAATACGTTTTCCGTGCCGACGACGTTGGTCTTGAATGCTTCCATCGGGAAAAATTCACAAGAAGGTACTTGCTTGAGTGCAGCTGCATGAAAAACATAATCCACCCCTCGCATCGCATCGCGCAAAGAGGCAGGATCTCTCACATCACCAATGTAAAATGAAACTTTATTGGAATATCCGCCTTCTTCTTCATATAATTGACGGCGCATATCGTCTTGCTTTTTTTCATCACGGGAAAAAATGCGGATCTCTCGAAGACCCGAACGCAAAAGATAGGAAACGATCGCATGCCCAAAAGAACCCGTGCCGCCTGTAACCAATAACGTTTTATCCTCAAAAAGCTCCATATTTTTACACTCCTTTTATTTTTCTCATTATATTTTATTATAAGGCCAAACACAAGTTTTGTCAACAACAGAAAAAGAGGAACCGATTCCGATCCCTCTTTTCAAATCACCAACCAAAAACCTCTGCCAAAACGAGCGCTACATAGGAGGCAAAACCGTGGTCATGACTGCCCTTGCGTTCTTTGTATTCCCATAGTGTACCCGTAAGGTTTGACATTTCCCCAAAAAAGCTTCTGATAGTGTCAAGCAATATCTCTTTTTCGCCCATTTTTTGAAGCGTCATCATGCGCAGATATCTGCCGATAAAAGCATTGACAGGAACAAATCCGCGTCCATGTAGATCACGGGAAAAGCATGCAAAACCGTCGAGAATATGCGCTTTCAGTTTCGCGAACTTCTCGGTTTCAAGATCAATACCACCAAAAAGTGCGGCATAATATTGTCCCGCTTCGGAAGAATTTTTCGTCGGCATAAGCTTTCCGTTTTCTTCTCTTTTTGCATTGTCGATAAAGACTTCTCCGTCAAAAGATTGTTCACACGCCGTTTTGCGAACATGTGCAGCTTTTTTCAAAAGCGTTTCATCGCCATAAAGTGCATACGCCGCCGAAAGCACCTCTGCATAAAGGAAATTCGTCGGGAAATTAACGTTTTTCACCCATTCATTTGCCGTAGACCACTCCACAAAATTCCATGAAGGCAAATCTTCCAAAAGTCCATCTTCATTTTCATAGCGCGCAAGAAAACGTAAAATACCTTCCACACTCGCACGGAAAAGCTCTTTATTCACCGCCGGCTCGCGTTCCGTCAAGTAATCCTTCACTTCCAAAACGTACCACATATCCCATTGCGGAATGAATTTATTGCCATTCTCCCTTTCGGAAGGATAACACATCGGCAAAGCTCCATCGGGCAGATCGCCTTCGTTTTCAAAAAGGCGGAAATTCTCAAGAAAAGCCGTTTCCACTTCATGCGTGCCGAAAAAGAAATCCTCCGCTTTACCCATAAAATAGGAATCGCAAAGCCAGCCGGCACGCTCACGCGAGGGGCAATCCGTGAAAAGATCCACCGCATTGTGGGCAAACGTTGCCATCGCCGCCTCATAGATACCATTCAAAACGGGTTCGTCGAAGCGGCATTTTTTCGCTTTCGTCATATCCCTTTCGTAAGTCCTGATACCAAAATCCTGCAAGGACAAAGCACCGCTCTTCACCATCACGATCGCGAATCGCACGGTATACGGCTCAAAGCTCATAAGATGTGCTTTTCCAACGGGCAAAAGATATTCCAACACGTTCTGACAGTTGATATCGGTAAAAGCGAAACGGTCAGGTTCACAAAGCTCGGAAAAGCCGATCACAACGTCACATTCTTCTGTCACTTCGGCGCGCCATTCAAAAAAGCCCGCTTCAATGCGCGAAAAATCCAGCATGACATATTCCCCTGCCGAAACGGTCAAGGGCATCTTTTCCCCAAGAGAAGATACCGTTTGCTTCTGCTTTTGGATCCAACGGTAAGGCTTATACAAGATTTCCGATTCTTCATATTTTCCCCATCGTGCATCAATACCATTGCCGGAATAGCGATTGTTTTTGCACGGCAAGCTTTCGTCGTATTCATATCTGCCAACCGAACAAACCGTCGCCGAAACCTTGCGATACATCGGATACGGAACCACACGCGGCAAAAAGGTAATGCCATGAACCATTTCCGTTTCCACGCGGAAATGCTCGGAAAACGGCGCAGTTTCTCTCAGATCAAGGATCTCACCGAACTGTCTTTGCATCGAATACCGTTCCGTTTTTTGCAGGCGATGCGCCGAGAGATAAACGGAGAAATCCTCTCCCGTTGCACATAAAACCTCTCCGTCACGCACGATCTCCGCGCAAACGAAAGACTCCTCCAGACAAAGCGAAAGAGAGCGGCAGGCATAGCCTGCCACCTCAATACGAATACAATTACAAGCACAATCCCCATATGCGCTAAGATCAATGACGTCCACACGGGCATAACCTTTTGCCGCGCGTGCAGGACCAAACGCTATAAATTTATCATTGATATAAAGCTGATAGAAGCTTCTCGCCACAATGTGAAGCATTGTATTTTTCAAGGAATCCAATGACGCGAGAAGTGTGATATGCGTATTTTTTTCAAGCGCCTTCCCTTTTGCAAAGATCGGGACCGCTTTTTGAAACATCATCTCACTCATTTTTTGTTTTTGTAAATCTCACGGAATTCGCGAACAGAAGCCGCAAAATCCTCGATCGCACCGTTTACGACTTCCGGATCTCTCATATCGATACCTGCCACAAGAAGGCTATCAAGCGGAGATTTAGAGCCGCCGCACTTGAGGAAGTCGATATATTTGCCAACGTAGCTTTCACCCTCGGTTTCAATGCGTTTTACGATCGCGGAAGCTGCGGAAATGCAAGTTGCATATTTGTAAACGTAGAAATTCATATAGAAATGCGGGATTCTCGTCCACTCCAAAGCAATTTCTTTGTCGCAAGCGACTTTCGGACCGAAATAGCGACGAACAATCTCATGATAGTGATTGCTGATCACATCTGCGGTGAGCGGCTCGCCTTTTTCGGAAAGCGCATACATATCCTTTTCAAATTCTGCAAACATCGTCTGACGGAAAAGTGTACCTTTATAGGTTTCCATGAGCTGGTTGAGGATATAAAGCTTTTCATCATCATTTTCACATTCGCGAAGCTTTCTGTGCGCGAGCAGAAGTTCATTGACTGTAGATGCCACTTCCGCAACGAAGATCGTATAACCTGCGTTATGCGGTTCGTTATATTTGCAGGAGAACCATGTGTGCATGGAATGACCTGCTTCATGAGCAAGTGTCATCGCATCATCAAAGGTATCGGTGTAATTGAGCAAGATATAGGGCTCTGTGGAAGGACCACCGGAGCTGAAAGCACCGCCCTGCTTGCCGCGGCTGGGATAAACGTCTACCCAACCCTTTTCGGTAAGACCTGCACGAAGTGCAGAAGCATATTCATCGCCATAAACTTCCACAGTCTTCAGAACCTCGTCCACCGCTTCTTCATAAGGATATACTCTTTCGAGTTCTCCAATAAGCGGCGCGTAAACATCATAAAGATGGAGCTTCGAAAGACCGAGAACTTCGGTTTTCAGCGCGTAATAATCGTAAAGCACAGGAAGACCTTTGTTCACGGAAGCGATCAGATTGTTATATATTTCGGGGGTAACTTCGTCCTTAAAGGTGGAAGCGGTAAGCGCATTTTCAAAGCCACGCACTTTCGCCAAGGTGCATCTTTCACGAACCATCGAATTGAACGTGGTAGCAAACGTATTGGCAAACTGACCGTAGGTTTTATAAATGGTGCGGAATGCTGCCTGACGAACACGGCGATTGCCGCTCATGAGAAAAGCCACGTAATTGGTGTCTGTCAGCTCCACAAGTTTGCCCTCTTCGTTGCGGATCTTACCGAAACGAAGATCGGAATTGGCAAAAATGCTGCGGATCTCGCTATGTGTACCGACCGTATCCTCAAGACGGGACATCAGCTCCTCACATTCATCGGAAAGTGTGTGCGGTTTCATGCGCATATTCTTTTCGATCATGCGGCGGAAGGTTTCCAAAGCAGGATATTCCGCAAACCATTTCTGCACGGTTTCTTCTTCCAAGCGGAGCATATACGGAGAAACAAACCAAGAAGCACTGCCTGCTTTGACAGCGAGCGCACGAACCTTGGCATTGAGCGCCTGAAAAGCATTATTGGAGCTCTCTACAGAGAAGTTGAGAGAAGCATAGTGCCAGAGCTTTTCGATGATCTCTTCAACGTCCGTCATCGCGCGAAGCGTCTTATAAAGGCCTTCCGCGCTTTCGCACATGGTCTTTTCATGCTTCGGGAAATCCGCGATCTTTTCTTCCGCAAGCGCATAGTCCGCATAAAAAGCAGCATCGTCAGCGTAGATCACCGAGAGGTCCCATTTGTATTTTTTGTCGATTTCATGTCTTTCTTTTGGCATAATAAAATCTCCTTTTCTGAAAAGTATTTCACTATATTAGTATATTTTTTGATCAAAAATATTTAGAAAGCGTTTCCGCGACAGGTGTGCGATCGGTGCGCTTAGCCGCGAGAAGCCATTCCACAATATCGGTGTCGGTATAAGCCGCATTGATGCCATCGTTATGTCCGTATCCTTGCAAAACAGTAAGCGTTGCCGCCCCGCCGTTTTTGTTAACAGCATTTACCATCAGCTCGGAGTAGATCAGCGGCACCGTACCGTCAAGCTCACCATGATAAGCGCGGATGGGTGTTGTGCGCAGATTTTCACAGCGCCAGGACATACCGCCGCCTGCCATCGGTGCCATCGCGGAAAAGAACGTCGGGAAATTCATGCCCATCGTCCAT
>JBGVIG010000486.1:0-3853 GCA_045122995.1 Eubacteriales bacterium
TACCGGTAAGCTTATCTTTTGCAAGCAGGCCGATAACCTTTGCGGCTGCGGATCCTGCCTGAGAAACGGTTTCGGGAATATCCTTGGGGCCCTGACATACGCCTGAAAGGAACACACCTGCTGTGGGTGATTCAACGGGACGAAGCTTGGGATGTGCTTCTGTGAGGAAGTTGTTTGTGTCAATACTTGCTGTAAGCATTGTAGCAATCTTTCTTACTGAAGGATTGGGTTCAACTGCTGCTGCAAGAACAACAAGGTCAGCCTTAACCTTAAGCTGCTTGTTATCAATAAGGTCAACACCGTGAACGGTAAGTGAACCGTCGGGTTCGGGAGTAACCTTACCAACCTGACCCTTAACGTAGTTTACGCCGTATTCTTCAACTGCTCTTCTGTAGAATTCGTCGAAGTTCTTACCGGGTGTACGAACGTCAATATAGAATACTGTTACGTGAGTGTCGGGATATTTATCTCTGATGAGCATTGCGTGCTTAGCTGTGTACATACAGCAGATTTTTGAGCAATAGGGCTTGCCCTTATCTTCGCTGCAACGTGAGCCTACACACTGAATGAACACGATCTCCTTGGGAGCCTTACCGTCTGAAAGGCGTTCAAGGTGACCCTTTGTGGGGCCTGCTGCGTTCATAAGTCTTTCGAGTTCGAGAGAGGTTACAACGTCAGGGCTTTCGTTATATGCGAATTCATCGTAGTTGTCAAGTTTAATCGGGTTGAAACCGGTTGCAACAACGATAGCGCCGTATTTTTCTTCAACGATCTGATCCTGCTGTTTGTAATCGATAGCGCCTGCAGCACAAACCTTGGAGCAAACACCGCACTTGCCGTTTTTGAGCATATTACAGTAGTCAGCATCAATAGTCGCAACCTTCGGGATCGCCTGAGCAAAAGGAATATAGATCGCAGAGCGGTTATCAAGACCGAGGTTGAAGAGGTTGGGAGTCTTCTTCATCGGACATTTTTCGGTACATACACCGCAACCAGTACATTTTGTTTCATCAACGTAGCGCGCTTTTTTCTTGATGGATACAGTAAAGTTACCAACGAAGCCTTTTACGCTTTCAACTTCGCTGTAAGAATAGATCTTAATCTTTTCATTCTGCGCAACGTCAACCATTTTCGGTGTAAGGATACAAGCCGCACAGTCGAGTGTCGGGAATGTTTTGTCGATCTGCGCCATTTTGCCGCCGATTGTAGGCTCTTTTTCAACAAGGTCAACTTCGTAACCTGCGTCAGCGATATCAAGAGCAGTCTGAATACCTGCAATACCGCCACCAAAAACGAGAGCACGTTTAATTACAGGGCTTTCGCTTGCGGTAAGAGGTGTGTTGAGCGCAACCTTCGCAATCGCAGTTCTGCCAAGAACGATCGCTTTTTCAGTAGCAACCTTCATGTCCTTGTGAATCCAAGAGCACTGTTCACGAATGTTAGCGATTTCAACCATGTAAGAGTTAAGTCCTGCAGTAGCCGCTGTTTTGCGGAAGGTCGCTTCGTGCATACGAGGCGAGCAGGAACATACAACGATACCGGTAAGACCGTATTCCTTAATTGCATTCTTAATGAGGTTTTGACCTGCTTCGGAACACATATAAGGATATTCTGCGGAGAAAACGACACCGGGTTCTTTACCAAGCGCTTCGGCAACAGCTTTTACGTCAACCGTGCCGGCAATATTTGTGCCGCAATGGCACACAAAAACACCAATTTTCTGCATTTGTCTTTTCCCTCCTTATTTTTTGTATTTACGGAATGCGCTCATGAGGAGCTGGCCGGGCGTGTCATCGTCAACGATGCAAGGCACATCTTCCGCATTCAAGTGATTGGCACCCTGGCGGCGAGTTGCGAGAACACGAACAGCCTCAACAATCTTCGCGGGTTCCACGCCTCTGGGACAACGCTCTACACAAGCAAAGCAAGAGAGACATTTATAAATGGAGGGAGAATTCATCAGTTTTTCGATTTCACCCTTCTCTACCATGTAAACGAACTGATGAGGGTGATATTCCATCTCATCGTAGGAGGGGCAAGTGCCGGAGCATTTACCACATCTCATACATTTAAGTACGTTAACGCCGCTTTCGCGGAGAATTTGTTCTTTTTCATTGTTAAGCATTGGTCTTCTTCCTCCTTATTTATTTCACGCCGAGTGCTTCGGCAAGAAGTTCTGTGAAATAGATAACCGGCAAAGAGCTTTCCGCCTTGATCAGGTTATAGCGGCAAAGAGGACATGCTGTAATGATGCAATCCGCACCGAAACCGGCGGCACTTTCATAAACCGCTGTGCTGTTTCTCTTTGCTGCTTCGCCGTCTTCAATCGTGATATAACCGCCGCAGCATTCGTTGCGCATCGGATAAATCACAGGATCTGCCCCGATCGCACGGATAAAGTCTTCCATGATCTTCGGGTTTTCGGGGTTATCAAACTGCAAAACCTTGCCGGGACGAAGGAGGAGACAGCCATAATAAGCGGCGATCTTCTTGCCCTTCAAAGGATTCACAACTTTCTTTTTGAGCTCATCGAAACCAACAGTATCGCGAAGCATCTCCAAATAATGAATTACCGGAGTGTCTGTTGCATTGCGTGCGTCAATGCCCATGTAATTGGAAACTCTGAACGCCATGTCGTCATTGGTATCAAGCTCGTGTTTTGTCTGTTTGATGACGTTGTGACAAGCAGAGCAAAGCGTGACAAGCGCATTGCCCTCTTCTTTTGCCGATGCAAGCGCGCGAACGGATGAAAGCTTAGTCGCGATCTCGTCCTTCGCTGTGTTATACACGCCACCGCAGCACTGCCAATCAGGGAGTTCCGCGAGCGTGATACCGAGCGCTTCGGCACTTCTTCTGGCGTACGCGTCCAAATCTTTAGCTTTGTTTTTCAGCGTACAACCGGGATAATAACTGAAAGTCATCTTAGTTCCCCTTTCTTAAACCATTTCTTCGGGGTGGAACACCTCGTCGAATTTTTCCTCGGTTAAAAATCCGAGTTCAACACACGCTTGTTTCAGCGAAATATTGTCACGGTAAGCTTTCTTTGCTGTCTTTGCTGCATTTTCATAACCAATATAGGGGTTAAGTGCAGTAACAAGCATCAAAGAATTGTGGAGATTGTGGTGCATCTTTTCCTTATTTGCACGAATACCAACAGCGCAGTTATCGTTGAAGGAAACGATAGATTCTGCAAGAAGTCTTGCAGACTGAAGGAAGTTATAAATGCAAACGGGCATGAACACGTTGAGTTCAAAGTTGCCCTGAGAAGCTGCCATACCGACAGCCACATCGTTACCCATTACCTGAACGGCAACCATAGTAACTGCTTCGCACTGTGTGGGGTTTACTTTACCGGGCATGATGGAAGAACCGGGTTCATTTTCGGGAATGAAAATTTCACCAAGACCATCTCTGGGGCCGGAAGCAAGCCATCTGACGTCATTTGCGATCTTCATCATATCCGCAGCAAGTGCTTTGAGCGCACCGTGTGCGAATACGAGTTCATCTTTGGAGGTAAGTGCGTGGAATTTGTTAGAAGCTGTGATAAAAGGTTTGCCGGTAAGTTCAGCGACAGCTTCCGCAACTTTTACGTCAAAGCCTTTGGGGGTGTTAAGTCCCGTACCAACGGCAGTGCCGCCAAGCGCCAATTCACGAAGCTCGGGAAGAGCGATTTCCAGCATCTTTTTATCTTTTTCGAGGGAGGAGCGCCAACCGCTGATTTCCTGAGAGAATTTAATGGGAGTTGCGTCCTGAAGGTGAGTTCTGCCGCTCTTAACGATGCCTTCGTTCTCCTCTTCCAATCTGACAAGGGTTGCAATCAGTTTGTCGATTGCGGGGAAAAGCTTGTCTTCGA
>JBGVIG010000487.1:0-1315 GCA_045122995.1 Eubacteriales bacterium
AAAAAATCCTCCGAATGAAATGTTTTGTGTTACAAAATATTTATTCGGAGTTTTTTTATTCTATGCGTGGAGGATTCTTTTTGTGAAAAATGTTTATGCTTTTCTCTTTTTGAAAGAGGAACGTTTGCTTTTTCTTTCAAAAAAGCACCGGCTTCGTTCGGCAAAAAGAAAAACGGTATTGTTGATACAATACCGTTTTGTGTTTTCTGAAAATCAGCAAATGCCGTGTGCGAGCATTGCGTCAACCACTTTTTCAAAGCCTGCAATGTTAGCGCCGACAACGTAGTTTCCTTCCTGACCGTATTTTTTAGCGGTAGAAGAGATGCTCTTATAAATGTTTTTCATGATGCCATGAAGTTTTTCATCAACTTCTTCAAAGCTCCAGGAGAGTCTTTCGCTGTTCTGGGACATTTCGAGTGCAGAGGTCGCAACACCGCCTGCGTTTGCTGCTTTGCCGGGTACGAACATTACGCCATTCTGCTGGAGATACTGTGTTGCTTCGATGGTGGTGGGCATATTTGCGCCTTCGCAGACGGCTTTACAGCCGTTGGCAACGAGCTGTTTTGCATCATCAATGAGGAGCTCGTTCTGTGTTGCGCAGGGAAGTGCGATGTCGCAGGGAACGCTCCAAACGCCTTTGCCCTCGGTATAGACTGCATCGGTGTGAACCTTTACGTATTCAGCGATGCGAGCACGGCGAACTTCTTTGATTTCTTTTACGAGTGCAAGATCTACACCGTTTTTATCATAGATCCAACCGGTGGAGTCGCTGAGGGTTACAACCTTTGCGCCGAGCTGAGTTGCTTTTTCAGCAGCATAGATCGCAACGTTGCCGGCACCGGAGATGACAACCGTTTTGCCTTCGAGGGTGTCGCCATGATCTTTCATCAATTCGTCAGTCATGTAGAGAAGACCGTAACCGGTTGCTTCCTTGCGCGCGAGAGAGCCGCCGTAGGAAAGACCTTTGCCTGTGAGAACGCCTTCATAAAGGCCGGTAATGCGCTTATACTGACCGTAGAAATAGCCGATTTCACGAGCGCCTGTGCCGATATCTCCTGCGGGAACGTCCACGTCTGCGCCGATATATTTGTAAAGCTCAGTGATGAAGCTCTGGCAGAAAGCCATCACTTCACGATCGGATTTGCCCTTGGGATCGAAGTCGGAGCCGCCCTTTGCACCGCCGATGGGAAGGCTTGTGAGAGAGTTTTTGAAAACCTGTTCAAATCCGAGGAATTTCATGATGCTGGGGTTAACGGAGGGGTGCAGACGGATACCACCCTTGTAAGGACCGATGGAGTTATTGAACTGCACGCGG
>JBGVIG010000488.1:0-1697 GCA_045122995.1 Eubacteriales bacterium
CCCATTCAGGACGCGCTTGAGGGCATCACACACTCTCTTTGCTCTTTGGAATATGAGATCCACAGACCGCTTTATGATTGGGTCATCAACAACGTGGACCTGGAATATAAACCTTGTCCTCCCCGTCAGATCGAGTTTGCAAGACTGAATCTCACACACACCGTTATGTCCAAAAGACATCTCCGTTCCCTCGTGGAAAGAGGTATCGTGGACGGCTGGGACGATCCTCGTATGCCTACTCTTTGCGGTCTGCGCAGAAGAGGTTATACGGCCGCATCCGTTCTTGATTTCATTGATCGCATCGGCGTTTCCAAATCCAACAGCCTTGTAAAGATCGAGATGCTGGAAAGCTGTATCCGTGAGGAACTGAATAAGACTGCGCTCCGTCGCATCTGCATTCAGCACCCCATCAAGGTTGTCATTGACAACTATCCCGAAGATAAGACCGAATATTTCGCGGTTTCCAACAACCCGAACGATCCCGAAGCAGGCACGAGAGAAGTTCATTTCACCAAAGAACTTTATATCGATGCCGATGACTTCGCAGAAGTTCCGCCTCCGAAGTTCTTCCGTATGAAGCCGGATGGCGAGGTTCGTTTGATGGGGGCATACATTGTAAAATGTGTATCCATCGAAAAGAATGAAGATGGCACGATCCGCGAGATCCACTGCACAGCAGATATCGAAACCGGTAATGGCAAGCCGATCGACGGCAGAAAAGTTAAGGGTACGATCCATTGGCTCTCTGCTGCATATGCGAAGACTGCGACCGTTGTTAACTACTCCAATCTCTTCACGATCGAAAACGTGGCAGACATTCCCGAAGGCAAGACTTATGAAGATTACATGGATCCGAACTCTGCGGTTTCCATTGAAGACGCGAAGATCGAACCTGCGCTTGCCGACGCAAAAGACGGCGAACATTTCCAGTTTGTTCGCACAGGCTACTTTGTAAAAGACACCAAGCACCCGAACACCTTTAACAGAATCGTTGAATTGAACGGCCCGAAACTTGAGTCTTGAAAGGATAAAAACCATGACTGTATCCATTGAAAAAACCATGGAAGCACTTCGTCGCAATAAAATGGCGGTGTATTATGCAGAAGATCGAACAAAAGCAAAAGAAATCGCGCTTTCCCTGATCAAAAAGGGCGCTGTCTGTGTATCGGGCGGCTCCGTTACACTTAGTGAAACGGGAATTCTCGATGCTTTGAAGGGTGGAGAATATAACTATATCGACCGCGGCGCGGCAGGGTTGACACCGGAAGAGAGAATTGCCGCGATGGAAAAAGCGATGCACGCTGACGTTTATCTTTCGAGTGCGAACGCTATTACAGAAAACGGCGAAATTTACAATGTGGATGGCAACTCCAATCGTGTGTCTGCACTTCTTTACGGCCCGAAAGAAGTGATCATTGTGGCAGGTGTCAACAAGCTTGTGGAAAATCTGGATGCAGCGGTGAAACGCGTAAAGACGATTGCCGCACCGAAAAATGCAGCGCGTCTTTCTTGTGACACGCCTTGTGCAAAGCTTGGGCATTGTATCGCTGTGAATGACGGTATGGCGAAAGGCTGTGCTTCTCCTGCACGTATTTGTTGCAATTTCATTGTGATGGCACAGCAAAGACACGTGGAACGTGTAAAAGTAATTCTCGTTGGTGAGGATTTGGGTTATTAAAAATCCTGTCGGGCAAACG
>JBGVIG010000489.1:0-3634 GCA_045122995.1 Eubacteriales bacterium
TCCCCACCTTTGGTTGAATCACAGCTTTGTGGCACAAAAACACCCTCCATTTTGGGTTTCAAGGGGCAATGCTCCTTGGCAGGTGCAGGGCGGCGCCTTGCCGGGTCAAGGGCAGCGCCATCGCACATACACAAAAAAGCCGAGCAAAATGCTCGGCTTTCGTGTTTTGCTTATGTAAAATTAAGCTGCGAAAACGGTGATTCTGTTGCTGAAGAGCTCAGTGATGAGGTCAACTACCCAAGCGATGAAGTTACCAACGCCGGTAAAGAGCACGAGAAGACCGACAACGAGAGTAACTACGTTCTTTGTTTCAACGAAACGAATGATTCTGTAGATACCGCCGATGATGCTGCCAAGGAAAAGCTGAAGAAGAATCTTAACGATCTTCGGCAAGCTTTCGTATGCTTCGGTGATAGAAGTGTTAGCCATTTCCGTAATTCTCCTTAAAAATTTTGTTCACGCGATACGCATGACATTTCATATTATATCGCAAGCATGCAAAAAATTCAACATTTTTTCACATATTTTTTGATTTTTTTAGGATTTTTCACCGCGAACCTTGTCCATAAGGTTGTGGATACGGTCAACGGGATTGAGAAGCTTGCTGACGGAAGAGTCGGAGTTCATATTTTCAATGAGATATGCAACATACTTGCTCATATCTACTTCCGAATACCAAGGAGCTTCCAAAATATTCTGGGGGCGATAATTGAGGTTTGTCGTAAAGATACGGTCGATAAGTCCTTTTTCGTAAGCCGCATCGATCTTTGCTCTGCCGGAAGTGAAAAGGCCGAAGGTCGCGAAAACGAATACTCGGCGCGCACCCTTAGCTTTGAGCTGTTCTGCAATATCGAGAACAGAATCGCCGCTGGCGATCATATCGTCAACGATGATAAGGTCTTTACCCTCCACGTTTTTACCGAGGAATTCGTGCGCTTCGATGGGGTTTCTGCCGTCGATCACGACTGTGTAGTTACGGCGCTTATAGAACATACCGAGATCCACGCCAAGAATGGAAGAATAATACATGGAACGGGACATTGCACCTTCGTCAGGAGCGACGATCATCGTGGTTTCCTTATCAAATGTAATATCCGGATATTCTCTCACAAGAGCCTTGAGCATCTGGTACGAGGGACGCACATTGTCAAAGCTGCCGTGAGGGATCGCTTGCTGAACATTGGGATCATGCGCATCAAATGTGATGATATTAGTCACACCCATTGCGGTAAGTTCCTGCAGAGCGATCGCGCAGTCAAGAGATTCTCTGGCGGTCTTGCGGTGCTGTCTGCCTTCATAGAGCATAGGCATAATGAGGGAAACGCGGCGTGCTTTACCGCCGATGGCACCGATCATACGCTTGATATCCTGATAGTGGTCATCAGGACTCATGGGCACGTTCATACCGTACATTTTGTAAGTAACGCCATAGTTGAAAACGTCAGCGAAGATATAGGTGTCATGACCGCGAAGTGTTTCGTGAATGATCGCCTTACCCTCACCCGAGCCAAAACGGGGGCAGTCGGCATCGACAAGATAAGATCCTTCTTTGTCGTTTCTCCACTGGTGAAGATAATTATCGACTTTGCCGAGGAACTGTTCGGTGCCTTTCATGCCGATGATGCTCAGTTCACCGTAATATTGTTTTTCCATGTTGAGATCCTCCGTATAAGATTGATTGCGAAAATTTGAATTAAAGGTTGAACGCTACTTCGATTTCTCTTACTTCGTCGGGGCTGATCTTGACAACTTCGCCGCCAAGGCTTGCAGCCTGAACGAGAGATTTTGCGCTGTATTCCAAAACTTCAAGGCGGTCAAATGCGTTGAGCATATTGGTGCCGACAGCGATGATGGAGTCATTTTCGATCAAGAGAACAGGATCCTTGATGGAGATATCCTTGATAAAGGTTTCGGGCTGCTGGTAGGAAGCGCCGAAAGGACGTTTGCGAACGGTCTTCAATGCGATGTAGCTTTCAGGAATAAGACGAGCATCAAAATCTGTATCAGTAACAGCGAACGCCATGATGTGAGGAGGACGAGCGATGATAACGGTCTTGATTTCGGGATCGTTGTTATAAATGATCTTGTGGAGAACGAAGGAACGAGAGGGTTTCTTGCCTTCTTCGCACTTACCGTCCTTGCTGATGAGAACGAGATCTTCGGGTTCAAGGTATGCACGGTCTTTGCCGGAAGGAGTTACAACGAAAGAACCGTCGGAAAGCTTGCAGGAGAAAGTACCCATGTCACTGGTGAAGAGCTGGTTGCCGTATGCACGGTGGATGAGATCGCACATTTCGCGGCGAACAGCAAGTTCTTCGCTGGTGCGAACTTCGGGAACGAAGGTATCATATTTGGGAACGATATTGCTCTTGTAGTTGTCGAGCTGAGCAGCGGAAAGGTTACGGATTCTGCCGCCGAGTGCTTTTGCGTTGATCTGGATTCTTGCGCAGAAGTCAAGCATTTCAAAGCTCATGAATGCCTTGAAGAGAGTCTTTGCACCGATAACAACGCCGTGGTTTTCAAGCATAACGGTGTTGCTGCCCTTTGCGAATTCTGCGGAGATATTATCACCGAGCTTGGAGCTGCCGGGGAGCGCGTAGTCAGCGATGGAGATGTTACCGGAAAGGAATTTCGCATCGGGAATGATGGTGTTATCGGGAATGATTCTGAGCAAGCTGAACGCTACAAGTGCCGGAGGATGTGCGTGAAGAACGGCTTTGAGGTCGGGGCGTTTCTTGTAGATCGCGAGGTGGAAAGGATATTCCACGGAAGGACGGTGGATACCAATGATGGTGCCGTCGGGTTTGATCTGCATGATGTCTTCGCGGCGAAGATTACCCTTGTCGACGCCGGAGGGAGAGATCCAAACGGTGCCTTCCGAGTCACGAATGGAGAGGTTGCCGCCTGTGGTGGTGGTCATACCGTGATAGTAGATACGGTTCATGATCATAACGATTTGATCAGCAGGGTGAAGCATTTCGAAATTCATTTTGTTTCTCCTTTCGGGCTTTTAATTAGGAAGATGGGGTGAAAATCCCATCTTCCGCCCTTTTAAATTTAATAAAATGGGAATAAGTCTACCTTTTAAGTGTACGCCTAAAAAGGCAAGTTGTCAAGAGTTTATCTTGCGAGGAGCACTTCTTTTTCGTATTTCTTAACTTCTTCGAACCAAGAAGCGTCAGCCGCTACGCCGCAACGTCTGCAGTATTCAGCCCATACAGCGCCGAAAGGAAGCATCTTTGCTTCTTCCTGCATAACCATGAGTTCTGTGAAGTTGCTTTCGTCCTGAAGCTTCTTGAGAGATTCATTGGGTGTGCAGAGAGCCATAAGAAGAGCTTTCTGGAAGCTGCGGAAGCCAACAACCCAAGCGGAGATACGGTTGATGCTTGCATCGAAATAGTCGAGAGCGATATAAGTGCGGTCAAGCGCATCGCAACGAACGATTTCTTTTGCGATTTCTTTGGTTTCGTCATCGAGAACGACAACGTGGTCAGAGTCCCAGCGGATACCACGAGTTACGTGGAGAGCGATCTCGTCAAAGAAGCAAAGGAGTGCAGGGATCTTATCGGAAACCACTTCGGTGGGGTGATAGTGACCGTTATCCATGAGGGGGAGGCATCTTTCTTTGTTCATC
>JBGVIG010000490.1:0-8239 GCA_045122995.1 Eubacteriales bacterium
CTGCATCATCAAAGCTGCCGATATACGCCGTATTTGCGCGCGGATAGCTATATTCGATCAGAAGTTCCAGAAGCTTCACGCCCGTTTCCCCCGTCAAGACCACAAACTCCGCTTTTCCCGCCAAGACCTCAATGAGCGGCTGCAACGGAATATGTTTATCATAGCCACCTGCGATCACGATCGGACGTTCCTCAAACGAATTCAGCGCCGCGATACTGCGTGTCGGGCTGGAGTCGATCGAACTGTTATAATAACGCACGCCGTTTTTTTCGCACACAAGCTCAATGCGATGGCGAACACCGCCAAAGCTTCTTGCTATTGATTTCATGCCTTCAAAAGAAACATATCCGTAAACGGCAGAGATCGCTGCCATATAATTTTCCACATTGTGCATACCGACAAGCTTGATATCCGAACGTGTCATCACCGTATGTACTTGTGTGCCGTCATCATAAAAGATCGTTTCATTTTCATAATAACAAGTAGGCGCACTGTGTGGCTTTTTCTTCGAGGAAAAAAGCGTCACCTTAGCATTTGCCTCTTTTTGCATCTGCACAGTCACATCATTTTCCGCATTCAGCACAAGACGACAATTTTCATTTTGTGTAAGGAAAATGTTTTTCTTGCTTTCAATATATTCTTCCATAGAGGTATGCCAGTTGAGGTGATTCGGCGTCACGTTGGTGACAATCGCAACGTGTGGCGCAAAGCGCATCGTGTGGAGCTGGAAGCTGGAAAGCTCCAGAACTGCGAAGTCGTTGGGAGTCATATCAGCAACCACGGGAAGCAGCGGTGTACCGATATTTCCGCCAAGAAAAACATGCGCACCGGTGGTTTCCAGCATCTTCGCGATAAGCGTTGTCGTTGTTGTTTTGCCGTCACTGCCGGTGATCGCAAATATTTTACAAGGACAGAGCGCCACAAAAATTTCCATTTCCGAAGTGATGAGGATTCCCTTTTCTGCCGCAGCAAGAAGTTCGGGAATATCATAACGAATACCGGGGGATTTTAAGATCACGTCCTCCGTGAAATCCGAAAGATAGCGTTCGCCAAAAATCATCTCCACACCACGGGACTTGAGAAAAGCGATCGTTTCTTCATCGGGTGCAGGGTTTTTGTCCCTTGCGGAAAGGCGTGCGCCACAGGAAAGCAAAAAATCCACCGCCGCACGGTTGCTAATACCAAATCCGAGAAGCGAAATCTTTTTGCCGCGCACCCACGCCTTAAATTTTTCCAGTTTTTCGTTCATAAAAAATCTCCAAAAATTATAAAATAATCGCGTCGGAAATCTTGGCAAAATCTTCAATGCCGAGCGTTTCTCCGCGCACATCAGCACGGTAGCCGAGCGATACCAGCGCGGATTCGATCTCCGCTTTCGTCAGACGAGAGGTTTCGGAAAGAAGAGAATTTGCCAGTGTTTTTCTGCGTTTGGCAAATGCGCCGCGCACAATGCGGAAGAAGTTTTCCCGACTCTTACATTGTACGGGAGGCTCTTTATAAATGTTCATGCGAATAACCTCAGAGGTAACCTTCGGAGGCGGAATGAAGTTGCCCGCGGAAACTGTGAACTGCTTTTCCGTGTTCGCATAATAAGCACAAGCGGCAGTAATGGCACCGTATTCCGCCGTGCCGGGCTTCGCTGTCAAGCGATCTGCCACTTCTTTTTGGATCATAACCGTAACAGATTCAAAAATGCCGTCGGTTTCCAACAAACGCATGATGACAGGAGAAGTAATATAGTACGGAAGGTTTGCGCAGATAGCCACACGCATACCTGCAAACTCTTCCGCGATCAGAGCAGCAAAATCCACCTTCATCGCGTCGCCGTGAATGACTTTCACATTGTCATATTCGGAAAGTGTATCTTCCAGAACAGGCAAAAGCGAGGTGTCGATCTCGATCGCCACGACCTTTTCATAGCGCTCTGCCAGCTTTTGCGTCAGCGTGCCGATGCCGGGACCGATCTCGATGATGCCAAGAGCAGTATCGCCCTCACCCGGTGTATCCGCAATACGACAAACCACGTGTTCATTGATGAGAAAGTTTTGTCCGAAGCGCTTTTGCGGTGCGATACCGTGACGTTCCATGACCGATCTTGCGTAAGATATATCCGTAAGTTTCATATCTTTTAATAACCGTTCCTTTCGAAAAAAATTTTTATTTTTTCGTTTTATTCTTGACAAATCACATACGCCGTGATATAATAGCTTATGCGATTTTCGTGCTAAAGTGGCTCAGTTGGTAGAGCAGTTGATTCGTAATCAACAGGTCGTGGGTTCGAGTCCCATCTTTAGCTCCAGATAACTCCGACGACTTTCGATTTCGATTTTCTCGGAGTTATCTTTTTTCGCAGGCGTAGTTTAGTGGCAGAACCTCAGCTTCCCAAGCTGATGGTGCGGGTTCGATTCCCGTCGCCTGCTCCACTCAAAAGCCTCGACACGCATTTGCGCGCTCGAGGTTTTTGCTTTTTCAAGTTTATGCGTATGTTACAGCCTGTACTTTTTCCTGCATACTGCTTAATATTATAGCGCAATTCCCTAAGAAAAGCAACCCATAATCCAAAATTCCGAAAAAGAAAGGATCTCGCCATGAAAAACATATATCTCATCGGCGGCACAATGGGCGTGGGAAAAACCACGGTCTGCCAAAAGCTGAAAAATCTTCTACCAAACTGCGTTTTTCTGGACGGCGACTGGTGTTGGGATATGTCGCCCTTTCTTGTGACGGAAGAAACCAAGCGCATGGTGATGGATAATATTTGCCATATCTTAAATAATTTTCTCCGCTGTTCCGCTTATGAAAATATCATTTTTTGTTGGGTGATGCACGAGCAAAGCATCATTGATGATATTCTTTGTCATCTGGATACCGAAAACACTTCCATCAAAACAATTTCCCTGCTTTGCGACGAAAAAACGCTCGTTTCCCGTTTGCAAAAAGACGTGGAAGCAGGAATTCGCACGGACGATGTCATCAAAAGAAGTCTTTCCCGTATTCCGCTCTATGAAAAGCTCCGCACGATCAAAATTGATACCAATGGAAAAACAGCAGAAGCGGTGGCAGAAAAGATCAAAAACATATAAAATAAACCGAGAAGCTTTCATACTTCTCGGTTTTTGTTTTTTCAGAAATTCCCCTTCACAGTCTGAAGGTCCAAAAGGATATTATAGCGTTCGGTGGTGAATTTCAGCACGCAATAACGCGGATCGTCATGACCGCGGAAATGGTGATAAAGACCGCTATACCACATTTCTTTTTTTACTTCGGGATCGGTGATCATCTCGATCTTTCCCACAAGGGAGATGTGATAATCTTCGGAATTGAAGCAAACACTTGCTTTATCACAGTAACGAATCCTTTCCGCTTTGGAGTCCACGTCTGTGCAAAACGTGAGCCAATGAAGTCCTTCCGCTTTGGAAACAGAAATGGTGGTCGTCGTCGGATAGCCGTCGGGACCCACAAGCGCAAGTGTACAAAATCCGCCGTTTCCGCCGATTGCTTTGCTTGCCACGATCTTTTCCGCTTTTGCCATTAACATGTCTTTCATTGTCTTTTCTCCTTTCGATCCGTCCTCTGTTTATTTAATGATATTGTAAATCAAAGATTGCGCCGTCGGCGATACGTCAGAAAAAGAGAGCGCCGCGCGGAATACATCCTCGGCATCGCCGAGCTTTTCTTTTTGGTTGGTGTGCAGTGTCGCCAGCACATCGCCCGTTCGGACGAAATCGCCCGTCTTCTTCGCAAGCAAAAGACCTGCAGCAAAGTCGATGCGATCTTCTTTTTTCGCTCTGCCTGCCCCAAGGATTCCGGCACAAAGACCAATCTTCTCCGCATTCATGCCAGCAAGATAGCCGTCGTTTTTTGCTTTGATCTCGTAAATATACGCCGCTTTCGGGAATTTTTCGGGATTTTCAATATAGGAAGCGTCCCCACCCTGTGCTTCGATCATCTCACAAAATTTAACTTTTGCGTTTCCGCTCGCGATTGTTTCGCGGCATCGTCTTTCTGCTTCATCACAAGAAATTCCAAGTGAAAGAGAAAGCATATTGGAAGCCAGCACCACGCATATTTCCGTGAGATCGGAAGGACAGTTCCCTTCCAAAACAGAAATTGCTTCCTGCACTTCAAGGCTATTTCCTATCGCAAATCCAAGAGGGGTATCCATATTGGAAAGCACCGCAGTCATATTTCGTCCTGCAGCTTTTCCGATGGCAACCATCTTTTGGGCGAGCACCTTGGCACTTTCCACCGTTTTCATAAAAGCACCGCTGCCCACCTTCACGTCCAGAACAATGGATTTCGCACCTGCCGCCAATTTTTTCGACATGATGCTGGAAGCGATGAGCGGCACGGAGTCGATCGTCGCCGTCACGTCGCGCAGTGCATAAAGTTTTTTATCTGCAGGCGCAAGATTTCCGGATTGACCAATGACACAAATGCCGTGTTTCCCCGAGCAAGCGAGAAATTCTTCACGGTTCATTGCTGTCTGAAATCCTGGAATAGATTCCAGCTTATCCACGGTTCCGCCCGTAAACCCAAGACCTCTTCCCGACATTTTGGCAACAATGCCACCAAGCGTAGCTACAAGGGGCGCGATAATGAGTGTCGTCTTATCACCAACACCACCCGTGCTGTGTTTATCGACGGTTCTATCCCCAAGCGAAGAAAGGTCGATCCTATCGCCCGAGCTTGCCATCAGCTCGGTCAGCATGACCGTTTCCGAATCCGTCATGCCCCGAAAACAGACCGCCATGAGCCATGCCGAGATCTGATAATCGGGAATCGTGCCATCTGTCACGCCGCGCACAAAAAACGCAATCTCTTCCCTCGTGTGCGTCATACCGCTTTTTTTCTTTTCGATCAACTCTCGCATTGTCATATGCAGCCCTCCTTTCATTTCGCAGGGCACCGCCCTGCACCCGCCAAAGGAATCTTCCCTTGGAACCCATTTGGGTGATCTATATTTTTGTATGAATACTAAAATTACTTCACCGCCCCAAGTATGAAGATTCAAAAGGGACAAGTCCCTTTTGCGGGGTTCGGGGCGGCGTCCCGATCCTTACGCTTTATCGAGTTCCACAGCGGTTTCGAGCGCAAGCTTCATCATTTCGGTGAAAGTAGTCTGTCTTTCTTCCGCTGTAGCATGTTCGCCGCGTGTGATGTGGTCGGAAATGGTGCAGATAGCAAGCGCATTTTTGCCAAGTCTTGCCGCATTCATATAAAGTGCTGCAGCTTCCATTTCGATGGCGAAAACACCCATCTTCGCCCAGTTTTCATTCACACCTGCATCATCGTGATAGAAGTTATCTTCAGAAAGAATATTGCCGACATGAAGTTTGATACCAAGTTTTTCGGCAACACCATCAGTCGTTTTGAGAAGCTTATAGCTTGCGATGGGTGCAAACGTGCCTTTGAGGCTGTATTGTCCGGCAAAATTAGAGTTGGTGCAAGCGCCCATGCCTGCGATGACGTCACGCAGATTCAGTTTCTCGCTGATCGCACCTGCCGTACCGATACGGATAATATTTTCCACATCAAATTCTGTGAAAAGCTCATAGCTATAGATCGCCATAGACGGCATACCCATGCCGCTCGCCATGACGGAAACACGCGTACCTTGATAAGTTCCTGTGTAACCCTGAATACCGCGCACGTTATTAACGAGAACGGCATTTTCAAGGAAGGTTTCTGCGATGAATTTTGCGCGGAGCGGATCGCCCGGCATCAGGACGGTCTTGGCGAAATCGCCTTTATTTGCTGCAATATGAGGGGTAGGCATTAGTACATTTCTCCTTTAGGTTGTGTATTTTCTTGATTTTTTACAATTTTTACGATCCTGCTCGTGCCAAGACGGGAAGCACCGAGTTTCATCATATCTTCCGCATCTTCCAGCGAAGAGATGCCGCCTGCAGCTTTGATCTTGAGTGAAGGTGCGCGGTGTTTAGCAAAAAGCGCGATATCTTCTCTTGTCGCGCCACCTGTGGAAAAGCCCGTGCTGGTCTTAATATAATCCGCACCGCTTGCCGCCACAAGACCGCACATATGGATTTTCTCGTCTTCTGTCAAAAGGCAAGTTTCAATGATCACTTTTAATATCTTTCCTTCGCAAGCCGAACGAACTGCTTTCATTTCATTCAAAATGGATTTATAATCTTTATCCTTTAGCCAACCAATATTGATGACCATATCAATTTCATCGGCACCGTTTACCACGGCATCTTTGGTTTCAAAAGCTTTCACAGCCGTGGTTTGGTAGCCGTTTGGAAATCCGATAACCGTACATATTTTCAGTTTATCGCCTGCATACTCGCGTACAGCGGAAACATAAGACGGAGGAACACAAACAGAAGCTGTTTGATATTGGATCGCATCGTCACAAAGCGCGAAGATCTCTTCTTTCGTAGCATTCACAGAAAGAAGCGTATGGTCGACAGCGGAAAGAATTTCTTGAATTTTCATAAGGTTTCACACCTTTCTTTTTCATTATATGTATAGTATATCATTTTTTTATACGCATTTCAATAGCGGAAAAAGAAAAAGCAAGTCATGGCGACTTGCTTTTACATTATAGGTGAGGAAGTGTGATGCCCCACAGATCAAAAGTCACAATCAGATGTGCATATACAACAAGCAACGAAAAAACTATGATAAACAAGTCAAAAAATACAGAATCAATTTTGTTTTCTGCTTTGCCCAAAAGTACGACCGATGATCCATATCGCGCCAAGTTATATTGGACGCGAACAAATACTAACATAACCGTTATCAATAAATATACCGGTAAACTTATAATGCAAATTGGTATGGACACAAAAGGAATCCAACCTGCCAAAACGGTTATAAGAAATGCAAGCGGATACGAAATCGTAAACATCTTGTTCAGCAAATATAGTCCACCCATTCCTGCCTCACGATGAATCGCCTCATACCACCAATAGTTTTTCTTTCCCTTTCGAGATTTTTTGATTTTCGTCTTGCTAAGATGCTTCCCTGTCCTCAACCATGAATACAAGTGACAACGAAACCAAATGTAGCTCAAAAGCGGTAACAACAAAAACGCTATGGAGATTAACCAATACGCAATATTGTCCTTCATAAAAGTTCTCCCATCTCTGTAAACATCACGTCCGTTTGCGTCGCAATACCGCCATAAAGCTTATCATCATATCTTCCGTGGGAAAGATAATGCTCCACGACAAATTTTGCAGAAAAAGGCATTTCCAGAGAAAGCGCATCTTCAAACGCTACCCAATGAAGCGTACCTTCATTGGACGAAAGCAGATCGGGCACATCGGCGCGAAGCTCTGCGAAAAAATAATAATTTTGACGCACCTCTCCATTCACATGGCGAAGCGTGATATAGCGAAGAGAAAGTCCCTCTGTCATTTTTTCGGAAATGCCGATCTCCTCTTTCATCTCGCGCAAAACGCAAGCACGGGGATCACCAAGCTCATGCGGTTCAAAATGCCCGCCTGCAGATCCCGTATAAAGCCTGTCCGCAACTTTGCCGCCCTTGCGGTAAAGGAGAAGAAATTTGCCATCACGAAAGAGATAAACAGCCGTCATATTGCGAAGCTTTTCCGTCATCATCTCATCTCCCGAAGCAGGCTTCCGCTTCAATGCCCTTGATGTGTCTGGCGTCGTTGACAATCTCAAATTGCGGTGCGATGAGTTTTCCTTCTTGTTTCTTCATCTGCACGATCGTGATCGCCGTATAGTTCGGGCAGATCGCTGTACAAAGAAACGGAAACGGAAGATTAAACATACGGGCAAGGACTGCGCTTGATGCACCGCCATGGCTGACAACGGCGATCGTATCGTATTTCGGTTCCGTCACGCGATAAAATTCTCCCTCACGTACAAAGCCAAGCGTAGCAAGAAGTCCGTCAAAAGCTTCTCCCGTTTTTTTCACACTTTCCACACATTTATGGTTGGGCAGAAACGGCGCTTCCCTATCCCAATTTTCATGCATAAGGCTTTGTCCGTCCTCCACCATTTTGTCAGCGGTAAACCAAGGGTGTCCTTTTTCAAAAATCACTTCCGTATCCGAGCCCCAGTGGATCTCACGAATGAAATCACAGGATTCGATCTCGGAAAGACCTTGTTTTTTAGCGATATATTCCGCCGTTTCATAAGCACGTCCGTGGGAAGAAGAATATATTTTTTCGATTTTCTCTTCTGCAAGGCGTTCTGCGGCGGCTTGCGCATGAAGATGACCAAGCTCCGTCAAGCAGTCGTT
>JBGVIG010000491.1:0-12489 GCA_045122995.1 Eubacteriales bacterium
TTTGATAGGTCGGAGGTGTAAGCACAGTAATGTGTTCAGCTGACCGATACTAATAGACCGAGGGCTTGAACTTCTTCTACATGGAGTTTGAGTTCGCAATGTTCGGAACTCTCTTATTTGGTTTTTAATGGATATGGAATCCTAACCCTGATGGCAATCGTCATCGGGGTTTTTGTTTTATGGAAAGATTAAGAAATGTTTTATAAAAAAAGACGATCGTAAAAACGATCGTCTTTTTTATTTTATGATTTTTTCTTCCACGGTTTCTTGCTGTAAAGGTCTGCATAGATCGAAAGATAGCTTTCATGGCGTTCTTTTGCTACTTCGCCGCGCTCGATAGCGGCAATAACAGCGCAATCTGCAGCAGATTCTTTTGTGTGAGAGCAATCCGTGTAGCGGCAATCCGAGAGATATTTTTCAAATTCGGGGAAACAGTGCGGAAGATCCTCAAGTGTGTAAAAATCAAATTCCACGAAGTCCAACATAGAAAAACCGGGCGTATCGGCAACATAAGCATTTGTGCTGCCGCCGATCAGATCTGCCATGGAATAGAGATTCACACTTCGTGTGGTATGCTTACCGCGCGAGATTTTTTCCGAAAGAACACCGGTGTCCAGAGAAAGCGTCGGGAAAAGCGCATTCATGAGTGTGGATTTTCCGACACCCGAAGCACCTGCAAAAGCACAGATGCCGTCCTCAAGGCTAAGAATATATTCTTTCAGCGCCGCAATTCCCTCGCCGTTTTCGGACGATGAGATGAATACGGGAAAACCTGCTTTGCGATAAATGTTTGCATAATGCTCCGCAAGTGCGGCATCAATATCTTGTTTGGTGATGACCACCACGGGATTTATATGATTAAAAACCGCGATGGAAAGCAATTTGTCGAGATAAAGGGTGCTGGGGACAGGATTTTTCGGTGCAAATGTGACGAAAAGTGTCGAAAGATTTGCCATCGGCGGACGGATCAAAGCGTTTTTTCTTGGCAGGATCTGCTCAATAAAATATTCTTCTCCCGCAAGCTCGGGGATACGAACGGAAACCTGATCACCCGCAAGCGGAGACAGTCCGGATTTGCGGAAAGCGCCTTTGGCGCGGCAAGGATAGACCTCACCATTTGCGGCTTTGACGGAATAAAGTCCGCCAATGCCGCTTAAAATAATACCTTCAATATTTTTACTCATAGATACCTCATCTTTGAGATATTTTGCAGGATAGAAGACCACATAATTTTATGGTCGAGGAAATTTGCTGTATGCCATGCAGAAATCGTTTCTACGTTAGCAAGCAACGCATTGATCAGCACCATAAATCCGATCACGGCAAGCGCCAGGAAAGCGATGCAGAATACGACAACCACGGGAAACGTGACCACAAATTCCTTTTTCCGCAAGGGTGTCTTCTTTGCGGGTGTGGGCTTGGTTGTGGGTTTCGGTTGCGGTCTTATAGGTTGTTGCTGTTGCTGGGAATAGGGCGGTCTTGCCGCGGGATTTCTCGGCGGCGCTGTACGCTGCGGCTGTGTCGGTTGCGTCTGCGGTCTGCGCGGTGTGGAGTTCTTGCTTTCGTAACGATCGTTGGAATCCTTGGTTGTGCGATTGATCGCAACCTCGGCTGTCGGTGTGCGCGGTACAGGCGTTTGTTTTTGGAAGATGATCGTGGGATTGCGCTGGATTCTGTAAACGTGACGGAGCATCTGCGAAGCACTCTGATAGCGATTCTGCGGCGCTTTTTCCATCGCGGTGAGAATGATCTGTTCTACGCCGAGCGGAAGCTCAGGTGTCCATTTGGTGGGTTTTTGCGGTGCGTCATGGATCTGTTTGTGCATGATGCCGTAGGAATTTTCCGCAAGGAAGGGAAGTCTTCCCGTCACCATTTCATAAAACATAACGCCAAGGGAATAAATATCACTTCGGGAGTCAATCTTTTTGCCTCGTGCTTGTTCAGGGCTGATGTAATAGATCGTGCCGACTGCGTGATCGACCATTGTCACGGTTTCCGCATCGGGAATTTTAGCGATACCAAAGTCTGTGACCTTGATCACGCCACCTTCCATGACCATGATGTTTTGCGGCTTGATGTCACGGTGAACGACGCCTTTCATATGCGCATGATCAAGCGCGAGCAGGATTTGTGCGATAAAGGCGGCAGACTCACGCCATGTGAGCTTACCTTTGGACGTCATGTATTCGCGCAGGGTGATACCCTTTATGTATTCCATGACGATAAATTTATGTTCTGTTTTTACGGAAAGATCGAGAATTTTAACGATATTGGGGTGATTGAGCATAGCAACCGCTTTGGATTCATTGACGAATCTGCGCAGTGCCTGCGGATTATCGGAGATGGAGTCTTTGAGCATTTTAACTGCCACGCGTTGTCCTGTCAGTAAGTCGCGTGCCTCATAGACAAGCGCCATGCCGCCAACGCCGATGGTGCGGCAGATCTTATATCTACCGTCAAATACTTCACCGATATGTTTCTTAAAAACGTCCATATTCATATTTATGAAGATTCCTTTCGTCGTTGGTGATTAGAACTTTGCGAGGATAACGGTGATGTTGTCGGCACCGCCTTTGGCATTGGCATAGTCGATCAGCATATCCGCGCGTTTTTCAAGCTCCGCTTCGGGCGGAACCTTTTTCGGAAGCTGTCCAAAAAGGGTGTCAAGCAAAACTTTGCTTGTAACATAACCGGAAAGACCATCGGAGCAAAGCAGGAAATAGCCGCTTCCCCAAGGCTCCAAGGGTGCGCTGACAAAGTCCACATCGAGCTTATTGGAAATACCGACAGCTCTCGTGATCACGTTTCTTCTGGGATAATCTTTTGCTTCTTCGGGAGAAAGCTTGCCATTGTCAATGAGATATTGTACATAGGAATGGTCTTTTGTCACAAGCTTTGCTTCTTCCGGTGTCAAGAGATAAAGGCGGCTGTCACCAATGTTGATGGCATAAAACCAGCCCTTGAAAACGAGAAGCGCAACGAGTGTCGTGCCCATGCCGTGACATTCATCATATTGATTGGAAAGGTGATAAAGCGTGGCATTGGCTTCCGATGCCGCACAAACCATCGTATAACGTACAAATTCAAGAATCTTATCAGGCTTGTCCTCACGGCAAGGCTTTTCCGCCACCTTACTGCAGAAGATTTCTACGGCATTCTTGCTCGCGACTTCTCCTGCTTTATGACCGCCCATGCCGTCGCAAACGACAAGAAGCGTCGCTGTCCCATTCCAGATGGTGTAACAGCGAAAGCTATCTTGATTCACCTGACGCCGCATACCGACGTGGCTTTTTCCGAAAAACGTCATAAAAATGTTGTCCTTTCCTTTATGTGTGTTTGCGAGGCTCTACCTCGCGCTCCGTCCAAGGGACTCGTCCCTTGGAAATCCCATAGTGGGGGAATATATAGAGATCGCGGGAGTGTTCCACGAAAATTTTGCGAAATAAACTCAGAGGCACAAAACAGACGAGTCGTTTCTTTTGGTCCTACCTTTTCTTTTCGTAAAGAAAAGGTAGGGAGCGTCCCTTATTTATCGCCTGCGCGAAGCTGACCGCAAGAAGCGTCGATATCCGAGCCGAGCTTGCGGCGAACGGTGGCAACGACGTGTCTGCCTTCCAGCGTTTTCACAAAAGCTTCAATGCCGCTCTTTTCACTCGGCAAAAAGCCGCGTTCCTCCACGTTGTTTACGGGAATGAGATTGACGTGCAAGGGCATACCTGCACAATAGCGGTAAAGAACGTCAGCAAGGCGGTTGGCATCGGCGATGCCGTCATTTTTTCCGCGCACGAGCGTGTATTCAAAGGAGATGCGGCGGCCTGTTTTTTCAAAATAAGCGCGGCAAGCCGTGAGAAGCTGTTGAATGTTCCATTTTTTGTTCACGGGCATGAGCGAAGAACGTGTTTCATCGTCTGCCGCGTGGAGCGAGATGGAAAGCGTGATTGCAAGATTTTCTTCTGCCAAGCGATAGATGCGGTCAACCAGTCCGCAAGTGGAAAGAGAAATATGTCTGTATCCAATGTTCAGCCCATCGGGAGAACCGACAAGGCGCAAAAATTTCAAAACGTTGTCATAGTTGTCGAGAGGTTCACCGATGCCCATCAGCACGATGCCCGAAATACGCTCACCTGTGTCTTTTTCGGTGGAAATGATCTGAGAGAGCATTTCTGAGGGAAGAAGACGGCGTGTAAGCCCCTTGAGCGTGGAAGCGCAGAAAGCGCAACCCATCGGACAACCTGCTTCTGTAGAGATGCAGATCGTGTTACCGTGTTTATAGCGCATGAAAACGGATTCGATCTTTTCGCCATCGTGAAGCTCGTAAAGATATTTGATCGTGCCGTCTGTGGAAACCAGGCGGCGTGCTACTTTTGCCGAGGCGATGAAAGCGTTTTCTTCGAGCTTGGTGCGAAGTGAGGCGGGAATATTTTTCATTTCAGAAAAGTCTGCTCCCTTCATCAGCCAACCCCAAACCTGTGCGGCACGGAATTTCGGCTCGCCGAGAGAGATGATAAAGGCGGTCAGCTCCTCTTTTGTCATGCTTAAAATATCGGTTTTTTCCATGAGGAGTCCTCCTTTTTTATGCTTTGATCAGCTTGGTGATAAAGAAACCGTCTGTGCCGTAGGTGTGCGGCAAAATCTCCAGCATACCATCGGATTGGATATTGCCCACTTCAAAGGGGCAAAGAGAAAATTCACTGTGCGAAGCAAGGAAATTTTCCACGATATTTTTATTTTCGGCAGGGTTGACGGTGCATGTGGAATAAACGAGTGTGCCGCCGTTTTTCAGATATGCGGCATTGGTTTCGAGGATCTTTGCTTGTAATGTGGGCAAGCGAACGATATCTTCCTCGGATTTATAACGAATGTCAGGCTTTTTCGCCAGAACGCCAAGGCCCGAGCAGGGAACGTCACAAAGGATCTTGTCAAAGACAGGCATTTCGGGATTTGTAACGGAAGCATTCTGCACACCGACCTTGATGATGTCGATGCCGAGATTTTCCGCACCGGTTTCGATGAGAGAAAGTTTATTTTTGTGCAGGTCAAAGGAGCGGATCTCGCCGCTGTTTTTCATGGAAAGTGCCATGCCGAAGCTTTTGCCGCCGGGACAAGCACAAGCATCAAGGATCCGGTCGCCTTCTTTTGCGCCCATCACAGCAACACAAAGCGCAGACGCTTCGTCCTGAATGAAATATCTGCCCTCCAAAGCCGAAAGCTTATCCAGCGGAACTGCACCGAAAAGACAAATGCTCATCGGCGAGATGCGGCTGATGCGTGCTTTGATGCCGGCTTCTGTCAGCGCGGTAAGCAATTCTTCGGGCGTGTTGCGAAGGGTGTTGACTGTCAAGGTCATCGGCGGATTGCCATTGACGGTGGCGAGCATTTTTTCCGCTTCACCAAAACCGTAAGTATCTGCCCAAAGACGGCAGATCCATTCGGGAACGGAGTAACGCACAGAAAATGCGCGGTAAGGCTCTTTTTTGGAGTCGGGAAGCGTCAACGTGTCTTTTTTTCTGATATAGGAGCGGAGAACAGCATTGATAAATTTGTCGCTGTTTTTCTTTGCGGAAAATCTGCCTGCGAGTTTCACGCTTTCATTAACGGCGGCGGATTCGGGGATTTTATCCATATACATGAGCTGATAAAGCCCGAGGCGCAACATGATGCGCACGTTCATGTCGATGGTATCCGCATCGCGGTCGGAAAGCTTTTCAATATAATAGTCGAGAGTGAGCTTGCGTTCGATCACACCGTAAAAAAGGGCGGTGAACAGCGCTTTTTCCGCGCCTTCGAGATGATTTCTTTCGATGGCATAGGAAAGCTCGATGTTAGAATAAACGCCGCTGTTTTCGTATTTTAATAACGAAAGAAAGGCAGATTCTCTTGCGTTCATAAGGTTCTCCTCTATAAAATGTTACTGAAAACGGTCTGCTTCTGTGATGCGGCGACCACGGATAAAGTCACCGGCAGACATCTCTTTTTTGCCTTCGGGAATGAGTTTTTCGATGGCGATCTTTGCGTCTTTGGCGTTGATGATCAGTTTTCCCACACCCTTGGGGGAAAGTTCGGCAACGGTGCCGATCTCGCCTGTGGGTTCTTCTTCGATGCGTTTTGCCGCAGTGATCTTCACTTTGCCGCTGGGAAGCATTGCTTCCGCACCGGGTGTGGGCGAAAACGCGCGGATCTTATCGACGATCTCCTGTGCTGTGGCGGTGAAATCAATGATTCTGTCTGCTTTTTCGATCTTTGCAGCGTAGTTGGAAAGGCTATCATCTTGCTTTGTATAGACGGCTTTGCCTGCGAAAATGTCTTCCATTGCGGTGATGACAAGCTCCGCACCAAGATCCGCAAGTTTATCGTGGATCTCACCGAAGTTTTCATCTTGAACAGGGAAGGAGCCTTTAAGAATCATATCACCAGTGTCAAGTCCTTCTGCCATTTCCATGATGGTGACGCCGATCTCTTTTTCGCCTGCCATAATAGCACGCTGAATGGGTGCGGCACCTCTGTATCTCGGAAGCAAGGACGCGTGAATATTGATACAGCCGTATTTCGGGTAATCGAGAACGTATTTCGGCAAAAGCTTACCGTATGCGGCAACGACGATGATGTCGGGCGCGAGTGTTTCGAGTGTTTCACGGAAATTTTCTTCTTTGAGATTGTTCGGCTGATAAACGGGAAGTCCCAAACGGAGAGCGGCAACCTTCACAGGAGGCGGTGTCAGCACATGGCCGCGATTTTTGGGCATGTCAATTCTGGTGACGACGCCGATGACGTCACCCTTGAAATGTTCATCGATCTTGATAAGGGCGCGCTCCGCAAATTCGGGAGTGCCCATGAATAAAATACGCATATCATCATTCCTTTTTTATTTTGCAGATGGGTTAAACTTTTCTCGTTCAAAAAGAAAAAACCAAAAATACTTAAATGTCATCCTCTTCGTCAAGATAATATTCCCCGTCTTCTTCATCGGGATAGAGGAATTTCTTTGTTTTGTCAACGTAAAGAATACCGTCAAGATGGTCAAGCTCGTGGCAGAAGCATCTGGCAAGGAGTTCTGTGCCTTCATATGTTTTGAGCTCGCCGTTGCGGTCGAGCGCTTCCACACGAACGTAAGCAGGACGCTTCACAAGGCCTTGCTTGCCGGGAACGGAAAGACAGCCTTCAATACCATTCTGATGACCGGAGCTTTCGACAATTTTCGGGTTGATAAGCTCCAAAACCTCACCTTCATTGACTTCGATGACAACGATTCGGCGCAAAATGCCGACCTGCGGCGCGGCAAGACCGACACCGCTTGCATCTCTCATGGTTTCCACCATATCGTCAAGGAGTGTGAGGATTCGGGGAGTGATCTCTGTAACTTCTCTGCATTTTTTGCGAAGGGATTCTTCGCCTTCTGTCAGGATTTTCAGTTTTGCCATAATAATCTCCATTCCGCCGCCTTTATGGCGGCACAAATAAAATTAGAAATTGCATGACCGCAACTTGTGCGGCAAAATGGGTTCGGGTCCCATTTCGAATGCAATTTGCTAGCGTGACCATTGTGCGAAAGCGTGGCTCAAGCTTCTTTCACGCTAAGCTCCTTTCTTATGTTGAAGAGGGATTGATATCGACGGAAAGCCCCAGCTTACCGCTTGCTTTTTTGCCGTATACGGTGAGCATTTTTGCGAAAAGCGTGCGAGCTCTGCGATTGTTTTTGAATTTGATGACCGCTTTCATGCGAAAACGGTTTTTGATCTTGAAAACAGGTGCTTCAAAAGGTCCGAAAATGAGCATTTTCACATCGGAAAATTCTTCTGCACCAATTTTTTTGAGAGCTTCTACAAACTCCGCGGAAAAATTTCTCAGCTCTGTTTCTTCTTCACCCGTGAAACTAAAGACAGCAATATCACAAAACGGCGGGAACGTGAGCGCCTTGCGAAGGCTGATCTCATTTTCATAAAAGGCTTCATAATTTTGCGCCGCGGAAAGACGGATCGTTTCATTATCGGGATTCAGCGTCTGAATGACGGCAATACCGCCGCCCGTGGCACGTCCTGCGCGCCCGATAACCTGCGTGATGAGAGAGAATGTGCGCTCATTTGCGCGGAAATCATCAAGGAAAAGTGATGCGTCAGCGGCAACCACCCCAACCAGAGAAAGGTTTGGGAAGTTATGCCCTTTGGCGATCATCTGTGTGCCGACCAAAATATCGGCTTCTCCGCGACTGAAAGCGCCGGTGATCTCGTCCTGAGAAAATTTTGCCCGTGTAGTGTCTGCGTCCATGCGAAGCACGTGCGCGTCAGGCAAAAAACGGCTGATCTCTTCTTCAATAAGCTGTGTGCCATAACCCGCGTATGCGAGATGTTCACTTGCGCATTTCGGGCAAAAATGAGGAGGGGGGATATGATATCCACAGTAATGGCAGACAAGCTTTGCGCCTTTTTTCGTTTTGTGATGTGTGAGGGAAACCGAGCAGTTTGGGCAGACGATCACCTCGCCGCAAGCACGGCAGGAAACCATACTGTTGTATCCGCGTCGGTTGAGAAAAAGCATAGATTGCTTTTCGTTTTCCTGCGCTTCGCACATCAGCGTGCGCAGTGTTTTGCCGATCATATCGGTGTCAGGCGTATCTTTGCCCATGCGCATATCCGCGATCTTCACGGCAGGTAAGGCAGCGCCTGTATAGCGTTTGGTGAGCTTGACAAGCTCATATTTGCCGCTTAAGGCTTCATGATAGCTTTCCACGGACGGTGTTGCCGATGCCATGAGAAGAAGCGCATGATGAGCGGCGGCTCTGTGCTTGGCAATATCTCTTGCGTGATATTTCGGTGACATATCGGATTTGTAAGCCGTTTCCTGCTCCTCATCAATGACGATGAGTCCGATGTGCTGAAGCGGCATAAAAACAGCCGAGCGGGTGCCGAGCACGATGTCGATCTCGCCGCGACGGATCCGTTTATACGCATCAAAGCGTTCGCCATCGGAAAGTCCCGAGTGGATCACAGCGATGCGCTTGCCGAATTTCGCCATAAAAACAGATACCGATTGCCATGTGAGTGCGATTTCGGGAATGAGGACGATGGCAGTTTTGCCGTCGTCGATTGCTTTTTGACAAAGCCCTAAAATCACACTGGTCTTACCGCTTCCCGTCACGCCGTGGAGAAGTGCCGCTTTGGGGGCATTTTCGTCCATCAGTGCCGAAAGGCGCATAAAGACCTGTCCTTGTTCTTCGGTGAGAATGAGTTCTTTTTCTTCTTTGGGAATATCACGGTAGTGATTGCGGATCACCTCGTGTTTTTCGATGAGAATGAGTCCTTTTTTCTCCAGCGCTTTGATCGCCGCCGTGGGATATCCCATCTCGGTGAGCGTGCTTTGCGGCACGGTGTCCATTTCAGAGATCTCCGCGAAAAGCTTTCTTTGCACTTCGGGCGTTCTCGGACGCAAAAGCACAGTGGAATCGCCGTCGGGGTTCAGAGAGATGATATCTTCCGTCGCGCCGTGCGATTCACGGATCACGGTGTCTGCCGTGATGAGCTTTTTGTCGAGCAAGACCTTCAGCGCCGCGCGGATATCCGCACCGAAATCTTTTTCAATGCGTTTGCGCGTGGGCGATTTGTGGCTTTGGATAAATTCAAAAAGCGATCTTGTTTTTTCATTGATGCTTTTGTCGGGCATGGCATCGGGGATGGCGCTGTAGCATTCATCTGCGCGGCAAAAAGCATCTGCGGGAATGAGCCTGCGAACGGCATCTCCCACAGTACAGAGCGTTCTGTCACAAAGAAAATTGACAAGTGCCATCATCTCGCTGTCCAGAGCGAGGGTTTCATTGATCACGGAAAGGATCGGTTTTAATTTGCTGTAATCGTCGGTCTTGCCGACGGAGGTGACAAGCGCGGTATGGCGTTTATTGGCGCCGCCGAAGGGGACGAGCACGAATTGCCCTACCGTGTATTCTCCGCCAAGCGTTTCGGGTACGTAATAGGTATACTCAATATCCAGATGATACAGAATATCCAGAAGATGTACGCCGAGCGTAGTGACGTAAGCTTCCATTAGTTGCCGTCTTTGATAAGTGCTTCTTCGGGAAGAATAATGTTATATTCTCCGCGATGGATTCTCTGAACGGCGTTTTCAACGGCTTTGTTGTCACGGATATCGCTTGCGATCATGGAAGCGATGGTTTTGTCTGTCTTTTTGTCCGCAACGAGCTGTTCTGCCTGTGTGCGCTGAGCAATGTATTCATCGGTAACGAGGCGAGCGCATTTTGCTGTCGCGATAACGAGAGAATAGCGGTTGAATTTGCCCTGTGTGAGCTGTTCGATGGAAGGTTTGATCATCATAGTCGTAGTTCTCCTTATAAAAAATGAGTTCGTTTATTTGAAAAAGTTGTTTTTGATGTCTGCATTGCGCACGGTGCGCAGTTTTTCTGTCTGCAAGATGGCAAGGATATCACCTGCAGCGCGGTCGATGTCATCGTTTGTGATGATGTAATCGTATTTATCGAAGACCTCGATCTCTTTTTTTGCCTGCGCCATGCGTTTTTGAATGACTTCTTCGCTTTCCGTGCCTCTGCCGCGGATACGTGAGAGAAGTGTTTCATAATCGGGCGGCAAAATATAGATCATAACGGCATCGGGCATTTTTTCTTTGATCTGAAGCGCACCCTGCACTTCAATGTCAAGAAGGATATTTTTGCCCTCGTCAAGTGCTTTGTCAACGGGTGCTTTGGGGGTTCCGTAGTAGTTGCCGACGTATTCAGCGTGTTCGAGCATTTCACCCGCCGCGATCTTTGTCAGAAAATCTTCTTTGGTGATGAAGTGATAATGCACACCGTCGATTTCACCGGGACGGGGATTTCTTGTGGTGGCAGAAACGGAAAATTCAAAGGGAGCAAGCTCACGAAGTCTGCCGCCGACCGTACCTTTGCCGCTTCCTGCGGGACCGGAGAGAATAACCAACAAGCCTTTTGTGTTCATAGCCATTTGAGGTCCTTTCTTTTCTGTTGTGTGGTTTTCCGAGGTGCAGATGTTTTCTGCTTTTTTATATTCAATGCAAAAACCGGTTTTTTGCTTTTTGCCATTACCCTTGGGCTTTAGGAATGAGATGGAAAATTTCATGCTTCGTCGTCCAGTTCTTCGTCATCGTCCTGTTCATACTGACCGGAAAGACGATTGGAGATGGTTTCCGCTTTGATGGCGGAGAGAATGATGTGGTCGCTGTCCGTAAAAAGCACGGAGCGGGTCTTTCTGCCGCAGGAAACGTCGATGACACGGCCGCCGTCCCTTGCGTCCTGAATGAGGCGCTTGATGGGTGCGGAATCGGGGCTGACGATGGAGATCACGCGGTGTGCCGCAACCATGTTTCCGTTACCGATACTGATGAATTTCATGGTATTTATTACCTTTCTTTCAAAAAATTATTCGATATTCTGAATCTGTTCGCGGATCTTTTCCAGTTCGCTCTTGATTTCCACGACAAGCTTTGCGATCTCAACGTCGCAAGCCTTGGAGCCGATGGTGTTGGTTTCGCGGTTGATCTCCTGCAAGAGGAAGTCAAGCTTTCTGCCCACAGGCTCATCGGAAAGAAGGATATTGTCAAAAGCTTCAAAGTGAGAAGCAAGGCGAACAAGCTCTTCATCAATGGCAACTTTGTCTGCAAATACAGCACATTCTGTGATCAGACGGCTTTCGTCCACAGCCACGTCGCCGATGAGTGCTTTGATGCGTGCTTCGAGCTTCGTATATTGATTTTTGATATCCGCTTCGGAAAGGGGCGCGATCTTTGCCGCAAGCTCTTTGACGCGTGCTTTTTTTGCGAGGATATCTGCTTTCATGTTTGCGCCTTCACGTTCACGGGAGGCGATGAAAGCGGCAGTTGCTTCTTCCAGAACGGGAAGCACGTTTGCCCATTCGCGTTCCATGTCATCACCTGCCTTGCGCACGGTGAAAATATCGCGGTTTGCCGCGACGGACATAGCAGTGATGTCGTTCGGGAGGTTAAATTCTTCCGAAAGGCGGCGAAGTGCCGCGATATAGCTTTCCGCATAGGCGCGGTCAAGCTCAACGGAAATGCCGATCTCCTCCAAAATATCGATGGAAACGAAGATCTCCACTTTACCGCGGGAGATACTCTTTGCGCTGATAAAGGATTTGATTTTTTCTTCCAAAAAGCCGAAAAGTCTTGGCAATTTGACCGTGCAATCGAGATAACGATTGTTTACGGATTTGATTTCAACGAGAATGTCGCGGCCGCCGATTTCTTTTTTCGCGCGACCGTAGCCTGTCATACTTTTGATCATGGAATATCGCCTTTCCGAACCTTAGTTTTTTCGTGGGTCTAATTTGCCTATTATTATATATTATATCTCATATTTTAGTATATTGTCAACCGATTCGCGGCAAAAGATTTTGTTTTTCGCGCATTTTTTGCGAAAAAAGAAAGGTTTTCCACAAAAAATGTGGAAAACCTTTCTTTGCTAAAACACATGAATTAACTTTTCTCTTTCAAAAA
>JBGVIG010000492.1:0-4751 GCA_045122995.1 Eubacteriales bacterium
ACACCGTTGACAATGCGGATGAAGGCAGAGTTTATGCCAACGGCAAGGGTGACCCCGAAATGCACAACCTCATTCAGACCATCTTTATGCGTGATATGGCAAGAGGTTCTTCCGAATATACAGGTAAGCGCGCAATGCACCACTACTGCGGTGGCTACACCGGCACGGGTGCTTACTGTGCTTCCAATACCGGTGACAACGGCGGCGGTCTGTCCACGCTCGCGTGGACACTTAGCTGCGGTATGTCCGGTATCTCCAACCTCACTTGCGATATGGACATCTTTAAGAAAGATGGTTTGCACTACTGTTTCTTCACTGCTTGGTGTCAGCTCAATAGCTGGTACGGTTTCTCTCACCCGTGGTGGGCAGGCGAAGAAATGGAACCCATTTTTGAATATTATGATAAACTTCGCTATCGTATCCTTCCTTATATCTATTCTACCGCGATCAAGGCGAACATGACAGGTATGCCTGTTTGCCGCGCAATGCCTCTCGTATATGAAGACGAAGCGCTTGTTGATTGCATCACTGAATATATGTTTGGTGAAAACTTCCTTGTTGGTGCATTCTCCGATGAAGTGACACTTCCTGCGGGCTCTTCCTGGATCGACTACTGGACTGGTAAGGTTTATGCCGGCGGTCAGACCATGAAAGCAGAAATTCCTGCAAATCGTGGCGGTTCTCTCTTTGTGAAGGGCGGCGCGATCATTCCGACCGATGAACCCCGTCAGCACACCGTTCCTGGTGATACCAAGCATATCATTCTCGATATGTATCCCGAAGGTGCTTCTTACTATGATTTCTATGAAGATGACGGTATGACGCTCGAATTTAAGGAAGGCAAACGTGCTGTTACCAGAATTTCCATGGTGGAAGCAGACGGTATCGTGAACATCGGCATCGGTGACCGCGAAGGTGAATTTAACGGTATGGGCGAACGTGTTTACACTGCGCGTGTATTCTCCAAGGTAGCTCCCAAGAGTGTTGCTGTTGGTGAAAATGAAGTTGAATTTGTTTACGACGGCGAATTCGTTACCTTTGAACTTGGTGACGCAAAAGAAGCGACCGTTGTTTTCGCAGATTGATTTTAAGAGGTTTTATCAATGCTTACAGTGAATAACACAAGTGTTATGAACATCGAAAACGCGATCCGCGGTGCGAGAAACCCCATGAACAGCTGGGCAAGAAGTGACAGCGGTTACGATGAAAACGGGAATTTCTATCTCGGAGAAGCGGATATCGCGTTTGGTGCGAAGCTTTGTCGTGCGGGTTGTGATCATAGAAAATTCATTCGTCAGATCTTTGTGAGCGTGGATATTTTGGCACCGCTTTATTGGTGGAAAGAATTTGACACTTATAAAGTCGGAACGGTGGCAAATTCCACGAGTACAATGCACAAGATCCAGGCAAAGGCTTTTTGCCGAGATGATTTTTCTCACGATCACATGAGTGACGTGGCGCTTACATGTCTTGATATGACGATCGCGTGTTTGGAAGAGCGCAGACAAAAATTCCTTGAAACCAAGGATAAGTCTTACTGGTATGATATGATCCAGCTTCTTCCCTCGAGCTTTAATCAGCTTCGCACGGTGACGATGAATTACGAAAATCTCGTGAATATTTATTACGCAAGACGTTATCATAAACTTGATGAATGGCATACGCTTTGCGCATGGATCGAAACTTTGCCTTATGCAAAGGAATTTATCCTTGGCATTGAGCAGAAAGATTAACGAAAGGGTATTCTTATGATCGAACAAAGAATTTCAAGCGAAGAATATCTCGCGTGGACAAAATCCACGCGAGATCAGCGCATGGCTTGGTTCCGTGAAGCCAGATTTGGCCTTTTTATTCATTATGGCCTTTTTTCTGCAGGCGGCACGGGTGAGTGGGCGCAGGTTTGGGACGGCATCAAAATTGACGAATATGAAAAACGCACAGCGGATTTCTGTCCCAAGGAAGGCTGTGTGGACGAATGGTGTAAGCTTGCTAAAGAAGCAGGTGCAAAATACGCTGTTTTGACCACACGTCATCATGAAGGTTTTTCTCTTTGGGATTCCAAAGTGAACCCTTTTAACTCTGTGAATTACGGTCCGCATCGCGATATCGTTCGTGAATTTGTGGATGCTTGCCGTAAATATGATTTGAAGATCGGCCTTTATTCTTCTCTTATGGATTGGCGTCACCCTGACGCTTGGAAGTGCATGACCGATGAAGCCGCGCGTGAACGCTTCCTTCAATATATCGAAGATCTCAATGTGGAACTTCTCACAAATTACGGAAAGATTGACATTCTTTGGTATGATATGCCGTGGCCGCGCATGAGTACAAAGAATTGGAATTCTGTGAACAGAAACTATAAGCTTCGCCAACTTCAGCCGGATATGCTGATCAATAACCGTAGCCGCATGGCGGAAGACTTCCAGACGCCTGAAGAGTCGCTCAGCCCCGATGCGGAGATGGATTGGGAAGCTTGTATGACTTTTAATGGTATCTCTTGGGGTTATCTCGATGAAAAGCAGATCACTCCTTACACCTATTCTGCAAACCAAGTGATTCGTATGCTTCGCAAATGTGCGGCATCGGGCGGCAATCTTCTTCTTAACATTGGTCCGAAGGCTGATGGCACGATCCCGGAAGAAGCAATCGGACCGCTGAAACAGATCGGTGGCTGGCTCCGTGAAAATGGGGAAGCGGCCTATGGCCTAAAGGCACGCATTGGTAATGCCATCGGTGCTAACCAGATCGGTCAATGTACCGCATCTCCCGATCAGAAAACGGTTTAC
Source organism: Eubacteriales bacterium (assembly GCA_045122995.1). Lineage (GTDB taxonomy): Bacteria > Bacillota > Clostridia > Oscillospirales > CAG-272 > QALR01. The sequence goes on from JBGVIG010000492.1 coordinate 2,787, forward strand.
GCTTGGCAATATATTTGGCCGGATAGCGGAGTGATGTCCTTTGGCGGTTATGTTACCAAACCCAAAAAGGTCACTATTCTCGGTACAGGGGAAAATGTGGAATTTGAACATCAAGGACATTGCCTTATCTTCAAAAATCTTCCTAGAACTTGTCCCGATCAAAACATGGGCATCACTGTCTTGAAGATGGAATTTGATGAACCCATTGAATATCGCTACGGCAGCTATTATCCGCAGGTCAACGAAGGCGTTGACGTTTCTGACGGATTTGGCAACTGAGGTGAAAATGAAATACGATTTTGAAACTTTGATCCCGCGTTACGACAAAGGCTCGTTTAAGTGGGACGAAATGAAAGAAGCTTGCGAAGCACTTCCTGCCGATGTCATTCCGCTCTCTGTGGCGGACATGGAATTCAAAAATGCACCTGAAATTATGGAAGGACTCAAGGAATATCTTGATACTTCTGTTCTCGGCTATACGAGAGCGACGGACGCTTATTATGATGCTGTCATCGGCTTTATGCAAAGACATCACGGCTTTTCTCCGAAAAGGGAATGGTTTGTGGAGTTCAGTGGCATTGTCCCTGCGCTTCGTCAAATTATTGGCGCGCTTCTCACAAAAGAAGACAGCGTACTGATCATGACACCTGTTTATCATCAGTTCAGACAGGTGATTGCGCACAATGGCTGCGGTCTTGTGGAAAGTCAGCTGATTGAAAAAGATGACGTTTACACGATTGATTTTACGGATTTTGAAGCCAAAGCGGCAAGAGGTGATGTGAAGCTTTGTATTCTTTGTAGCCCGCACAATCCTGTCGGCCGTGTTTGGACAAAAGAAGAGCTGACACAGATCGCAGATATTTGTTTGCGTCATAATGTGCTTCTCATCTCCGATGAGATCCATTTTGATCTCATTATGCCTGGATATGAACACGTTTCTGTGTTTTCTCTGGACGAAAAATATCTGGAAAATAGCTTGGTTTGCACTTCACCCGGTAAGACATTCAATCTTGCGGGTATCCAAGCTTCCAATATTTTTGTTCCGAGTGCCAAGATCCGTGAAAAAATTCAGGCATCACGCGGTCATTTTTCCATGAACGCACTGAGCTATAAGGCAGTGGAATATGCTTACACTCGCGCAGAAGGTTGGATGGCGGAAATGGTGGAATACATCAACGAAAACAAAAAATTCGTTGAAAATTACTTGAAAGAAAATCTTCCGCTGATCAAAACTTCTGAAATGGAAGGCACTTATCTTTTGTGGATGGACTATCGCGCATACGGCTGGACACAAGAAGAACAGGATGCGTTGCTTCGTAATGAAGCATACCTTTTCCTAGATCCCGGTCCGATGTTTGGTCTTGGCGGTGAAGGTTTTGCTCGTTGGAATTTGGCTTGTCCTCGCAGATATTTGGCGGCAGCTTTGGAGCGCATGAAAAATGCGATCGAAAAGCACGGCAAATGAGCGCTTTTGACGTGCAATATGAAAATTAAAAACGAGAAATCGCAAGATTTCTCGTTTGTTTTTAGCTGATTATGAAACAGAATTTATATCAAGAACTTTTTGATCACGTGGCTTTTCCCGTGTTCGCGGTCGATAAAAACGGATTCGTTTGCTATAAAAATCCGCAAACGGTGAAATATCAAAAAATGATTCGTAAACGCGCAAAGGTGGAAAGACATTTTCGCGCTTCTGGCGAAGAAAATATGGTGTTTTTGATCGGCAATACGCCGTATGTGAACGGCATTCGTCTTTCGGACGGAGATGGCTCGCTCTGTCTTTTTCTGACACGTTTTCAATATCCCGATGGCAGACGGATCATGAAGCAGATGCTTGGTGCGTACGGCACGTTGGCGGAAGATTTTGTCTTCTCTTTGAAAAATACGCATGGGGAAGCGCCGACAGACGTTCGGCGGTTTTATGAGGACATCTTGCTTTTTACCGATCAAGAAGAAACGGATCTT
>JBGVIG010000493.1:0-3372 GCA_045122995.1 Eubacteriales bacterium
TGTCGTTGTCATAGGGGCAGTGCAGGACTTGTCCTGAGCAGATACTATTATTGGCGGGCTTATACTTTTTAATCTCTGCAATCGTGCAGGGCTCCCATCCCCAAGCATGATCGATCAGCAACTCTGCGTTCACACCAAACAATTTGTAAAGGCGATCCTCTCCCCATTCTGTCATAGATGCCAACGCAATGTCACCGAGTGTAAACATCCCATTTTCCTCTAATTTTTTAGCATAACCTTTACCGATACGCCAAAAATCTGTGAGCGGCCGATGATTCCAAAGTTGCTTGCGAAAAGAGATTTCATCGAGCTGTGCGATGCGAACGCCGTCTTTATCGGCGGGCATTTTCTTCGCAACGATGTCCATGGCAATTTTGCAGAGAAAAAGATTTGTTCCGATTCCTGCGGTTGCTGTGATGCCCGTTGTTGCCAAAACATCTCGTATCATACGAATAGCAAGCTCGTGAGCTGTACATTTATAGAGTTTGAGATATTGTGTCAGATCGATAAAAACTTCATCAATGGAATAGACGTGAATATCTTCGGGCGCAATATATTTTAGATAAACATTATATATCTGCGCACTGATCTCCATGTATTTTGCCATTTGCGGCGGAGCAACGATGTAAGAAACGGCGAAATCTGGACGCGTCTTCAGTTCAGTTTGATCGTAAGATTCGTCCACGAGCATTTTGCGTGGTGACCTCCATTTTCGCTGGTGATTTACATCGTTAATCTTTTGCATGACCTCGAATAGACGTGGTCTTCCCGGAATACCATAGCTTTTCAAAGAAGGAGAAACTGCAAGACAGATCGTTTTTTCCGTGCGACTTGCGTCGGCAACGACGAGATTGGTGGTCATGGGATTCAATCCTCTCTGCATGCACTCCACAGAGGCATAAAATGATTTTAAGTCGATTGCGATATATCTTTTTTCTTCCATTATTTATACCTCCCTTGCCGTTTATATAAGACTATTATTAGGATACCACAGAATCTTCATGATTGCAAGAACAGCCCAAAAATTCGATGATATAAGGAAATAACATTTTAAATGAATCTCTTTCATATTTTATTTTTCCTTATTGCTATGGGGTATCTGAATCTTTCACAATTACAGCATAAAAAACATTGAAACAAACTCAAACTTGGTATTTGCAAAACTTATTTGATGCATTGTTACAGAAGATTAGTTCACACAATGTGTCAATGTATACTGCTAAATTCTTTTATCATCCGTTGAGGGATTATCAATTAGTTTTCCGCGTTCGGTGAATCGAGAGCCGTGGCATGGACAATCCCATGTGTGCTCCGCACAGTTATATTTGAGAGCGCAACCGAGGTGCGGACACCTTGGTGTAGTGGGAGTGAGAAGACCTACTGTCGATTCAAAGGCATTGACGACAAGTTGTGGGCGTAGGATGGTGCGCGACGGATCAAAAACAGCAGCATATGGATTCGTTTTGCCTTGAATGAGGTCGCAGAGAATACTGGCAGCAACCATCGTGTTTGTCATTCCCCATTTATTGAAGCCTGTTACCACGAATATGTCGGGCGTAGATTTGGAATATTGACCGATATAAGGGATACCATCCAATGTCACGCAATCCTGCGTGGCCCATTTACCGACGATCTCAGCGTTTTTATAATGTTTCCTTGTAAATTCTTCAAGCTTCTGCCAGCAGCCTCCTTGTTTGCCAGTACGGTGTCCTCCACCGCCGAGGAATAGAATTTCACCGTAGTTTCGGAGGGATAGCCCCGTGTCAGATTCGTCTACGTACATTCCATTCACGCTGGGCGCGCCCTTTAGGGCAAGGACATAGGAACGATGCTGATATAGCTTGAGAAAGTATAAACCGTGTTTGTTGATTATCGGGAAATGGGTTGCGATAATCAGCTTTTTGTAGGTGATCTCGCCGTGATTGGTTTTTACCTTATGCGGCATAAATTCTACGACTTTCGTATGTTCGTAGATCGGTAAGTCTTTTGCAATTGCATATAGAAATTTCAATGGGTGGAATTGAGCTTGATCTTTTACGCGCACCGCGCCCGCGACGGTGAACGGAAGCTCATTGGCATCTGAAAACTCAGCTTTCACACCGAGATGGTTTAATGCATAAACTTCTTTTTCGATCTTTTTTCGATCGTTCAAGGAATATACATAATTATCCTGCGTTTTATAGTCGCAGTCAATATTTTCGCAAAGTCGAATATATTCCTTGCTTGCTTCGATTTGCGCCTCTGCGTAAAGACGTGTCTTTTCCTCTCCAAAGCGTTTTATCATTTTGTCATAGATCAAGCCGTGACCAAGAGTGATCTTTGCAGTTGTATTTTTTGTGATTCCTCCACAGATTTCCGAAGCTTCCAGAAGTATACAATCTACGCCCTCATTTTTTAGTTGATATGCACACAAAAGTCCTGCAATTCCTCCGCCGATGATCAAAACATCGGTATTTTTATTTTCTTTCAGCGGATCAAAATGCAAAGCCCCTATCGTTTCTTGCCAAATAGAATTCATCTTTTCACCTCCGATTTTTAATATTAATATTATTTGTGATTTTTATGCTTTACATACCTGTCAAATATCGTATAACTTGACAAATATGGATGTTTTTGCTAAAATTGTAGTAGATATCAAAATAAGGAGAAAGCTTGATGTTGTTTATCAAAAAAATGCTTGAAAAATATGTTATCGAGAAAGGCTTGATCGAAAATGACGGTTATATCAATGTCCCGTTATATTATACGGTTTTATTTGATCATACGACATTTACGCTTGAAAAAGGATTTGGTGGAACACCAATTATGATCTACGTCGTCAACACCGCTACCGAGCGGATTGGCACGCTTGATGATGAGGAGATCGTTTTCGGAATGATTCAGCGGGGTTACGTTGTTGTGGTGCTCGATTATCTCCGAAATGAAAAAGCGGCATCTCCGCAGCTTGACACGTCTGTGCAAGGTATCCGACAAAGACTGATGAAGGGTGATTTTTTTGCTCCGATTAGCGGCTTTGGCGAAGGATTTTATCCTGAAATGTTGGTGATTCCGTCAGGATATGACGTTTCATTCGGTAATGTATACTGGGAATTCGATAAACACGGTGCTGACGGGACACTCGATAAGATTGTTGAAATCTGGAATAACGATTTCAGAGGCACGAATGCAGAAAAAATTATCAAATGGACAGATGCGCAAAGCAACCGAAAAGCTGTTCAATATGCGCATGATGGCAGTGCGCCCGTGTGGTGTGACGTAAATGGCAATCCGAATGAAATCGGCGAATACGTCAGAATAAAACACACGCTTGCATTGAAAATCACGGATTGCGTAAGGGATGATGGCTCCCCTTTGAATCTGAAGCTTTATATG
>JBGVIG010000494.1:0-7616 GCA_045122995.1 Eubacteriales bacterium
CCTTCCCGACGGAATCCGATTACGTCGGAGAATATCCCGATTTCAGCATCTCCTTTGAGGACATCACAGATGAAAAGATGCAGCTTTTGATCGAAGAAAAATTTCTCACGGTGCGCCCCGAATCCCGTTCGGGCGAAAAGCTAAAGGAACTGAAAAACGTTGCCGTCCATTACGTTGGCAACCCCAATACTTCCGCCATCAATAACTGGAGCTATTTCGAACATCAGAAAAATTACGTCAGTGCGCATTTTATTATCGGGCTCGACGGTGAGATCATTCAATGCATGCCGCTTGATGAAGTTGCATGGGCTGTCGGCAACCTGGAAGGAAACTACACGTCCATTTCTATCGAATGCTGCCACCCCGATGAAACGGGCAGATTCACAGAAGAAACGTATGAATCGCTCATCAAGCTCGTTTCCTGGCTTTGCAACAAATTCGACCTCGAGCGTGACGACGTACTTCGCCACTACGACTACACAGGAAAAGCCTGCCCTCGCTATTTTGTAAACGATATGTGGGCATGGGAAGACTTCAAAGACGAATTACTCATCAAATAAAGTGGGATTTTTCCCACTTTTTTGTTTCATAAAGGAGTTTTTATGCATATACTCATCAGCGCTTGTCTGCTCGGCGTTTCCTGCCGCTATGACGGACTTTCCAAGCCACTTGACAGGGAAATTCTCGAAAAATTAAAAGAAAAACATCATCTGATCCCCATCTGCCCTGAAATTTTCGGCGGTCTTCCAACACCGCGGATCCCTGCCGAGATCACAAAAGATCGCCGCGTGCTGCGAAAAGATGGCAAAGATATCACGGCGGAATACGAAAAAGGCGCCATAGAAGCGCTTCGCCTTGCCAAGATTTTTGATTGCAAGCTTGCGATCCTCAAAGCGCGCAGTCCGTCCTGCGGAAAAGGAGAAATTTATGACGGCACGTTCACGGGAGAGCGCATCGCAGGCGATGGCATCGCGGCGGCACTCCTTGGGCAAAACGGAATCCATATCATCACGGAAAATGAGATCGAAGCTTTTTTGAATGAAGATTAACACATACACCCACCGAAGTTCGGCGGGTGTATATTTTTTTCTCTGTTTCACATAATAACCGCAGAATCTTTTCAAAAAGGAATGATTTCAAGTAATGAAAAAAACAAGAAAAAAACATAGATTTCTCTCTTTTCTCGCCGGATTTTTACTGGTGGGAATCTTCACCGCAATCATGTTATCTGCAAGTCTTACGCTCTACGCCGTATACGGTATCGATGCGGAGTTGGATATCGAAGCGCTCATTTCCAGCCAAGGCAGAACCACCAAGCTCTATTACACCGCAGGTACGGGAGATGTGATCGAGCTGGAAGATCAACGTCTGCACGGCACAGAAAACCGCATTTGGACAAGCCTTGATGTGATCCCAAGGGACGTGCAAAATGCCTTTATAGCCATTGAAGATCACCGTTTTTATGAGCATAACGGTGTGGATTTCAAACGAACACTCGGCGCGGTAATAAGCTTCGTTCTCCCCGAAAGCCGCGACTTTGGCGGCTCCACCATCACGCAACAGCTCATTAAAAACCTGACAGGGGACAATGCCGTGACCGTCAAACGCAAGCTGACCGAGATCATGCGCGCACTTTCGCTCGAAAAAAAGGTGAAAAAGAACGAGATTCTCGAATGTTATCTCAATACCGTTTATCTTTCCGAGGGGTGCTACGGGCTCGAAACCGCATCGGAACGCTATTTCGGAAAAAGTGCCTCGGAGCTGACGCTTGTGGAAGGTGCGGCACTTGCCGCCATCATTCAGTATCCCACGCGGTATAACCCCATTCAAAACCCCGAATATAATAAAGAACGCCGCAATACAATCCTCTGGCGCATGCATGAGCTGGGGTGGCTTGCAGATGATGTTTATGAAGAAGCGATCCACACCGAGTTGGAGCTGCATCTTTCCCAAGTGGAAGACACGTCGGGTAAAAATTCTTGGTTCACAGAGGTTGTGATCGAAGATGTGATTGCCGACCTTGCGAAAAAATATGACCTTTCTCGCACTGCTGCTTCTCGTATACTCTATAACGGCGGTCTTTCCATCTACACCACCGTGGATATGACGTTGCAAAAAAATGTGGAAGACTTTTACGCAAACGCGGAAAACTTTCCTAAAAGTGAGGAAGGTGATCTTGCGGATTCCGCCGCCGTTATCATCAACCCGAAAAACGGCTATCTGCTCGCCGTGGCAGGCAAAATCGGCGAGAAAAAATCCGACCGCATCTTAAATCTTGCTACGGGTATGCCCCGCTCGCCGGGCTCCGTGATCAAGCCCATATCCGTCTATGCGCCTGCTTTTGAAAAAAATTTAATTACTTGGGCAAGTGTTTTTGATGATGTCCCCATCACCTTCACCAAAGAAAACGGCACCTATACCCTTTGGCCCAAAAATAACCCCCGTGTCTATTCGGGGTTGACCACCGTTTGCGATGCACTTGCGAAATCGACCAATACCGTGGCGGTGCGTGTTTTGCAAAATCTTGGGGTATATGCGTCTTATGATTTCACACAAAAGCTCGGTCTTTCCGGTCTTGTGGCAGAAGAAAAAACGGAAAGCGGCAAAGTGCTTTCCGACATCGCGCTCGCGCCTCTTGCCCTCGGTGCCACAACACATGGACTCACACTCCGCGAGATCACGAATGCATACAATGCTCTTGCGAATAACGGGGTCTATCACAAATCCATTTCCTACACAGAGGTTTATGACAAGGACGGCAATCGCATTCTTTCAAACCTTGAAGACGGCACGGAGATCTTCGGCGCAGACACAGCAGATATCATGACGCGCCTTCTCGAAAATGTAGTATCAAGCGGCACAGCGTCCGATCTCACGCTTCGAAAAACCGTGCCCGTGGCAGGAAAAACGGGAACTTCCAACGCCAACACCGACCGTTGGTTCATCGGGTATACGCCCGATCTGCTTTGCGGCATCTGGTACGGTCACAAGGACGCACATGACATCGGTACGCATGACAAAAATCCTGCCGTTTTGATTTTTGATAACCTCATTACGGGCGTCTATCAAAACGGGAGCGCCGAAAGCGTGAGCCTCGACAAAAGTCATGCGTTCCCACGAAGCGACAACGTGGTGCGCTGTCTTTACTGCAAGGATTCGGGCGAATATCCTGCCGCCGCTTGCGGCAAAGATCCGCGCGGTCATCGCATCGTGACAGGATATTTCAAAAAAGGCACCGAACCGCACACGTTGTGTGAAACACACACGCTCGTCAAATATGACAAAGAAAAGCGCGGCGTGGCAATGGAATTTTGCGAGGAAGAAAACGTCACCGAGGTGGGACTTCTCCGCCTTTATAATCGCGCATTTCCCTGCCAGATCTATATCACAGACGCACAGTTCGTTTATCGCCATCTGCCTGCAGGTGTTCCTCCCACAGAGGATAGCGCCAAAGCATTTTTCCAAGATGCTTATGAAAAGGAAGGCAATTTCATCGGCATTTCCCGTGCCGCGAATGCCTACAACCGCGCCTGCGCCGAGCATCTGACCGAAGAAACTACGACAGAAGAAACGACCATGGAAGAAACAACGACGATAGAAACCACTACCATCGAACCCGAAGCAGAAAGCAAACCGCACGAAACCACCGCAAAGGAGAAAAAACGACTCGTACCGTGGTGGTGAGTATAGAAAAGGCTTCTCATTTTGAGAAGCCTTTTCTATATTTTAATCTTATTTTTTATGCCTTCCCCTGCTCTACCGCATTTTCCGCGATCTTCACGAGAATGTCAGAGATCTTTTCGAGCGCTTCCACAGAAGCAAATTCAAAACGGGAATGGAAGTTTTCGCCGCCTGTGCCAAGGTTCGGGCAAGGAAGTCCCATGAAAGAAAGTCTTGCGCCGTCTGTGCCGCCACGGATCGGAACGATCTTCGGTGTCACGCCCACGTCAGTCATTGCCTTTTTCGCGCGGTCAATGATATACATATTCGCTTCGATAACTTCTTTCATATTGAAATAAGAATCATTTACCGTAAGCTCTGCGGTGCCTTCGCCATAAATCGCATTGATCTTTGCTGCAACTTCATGGAAAAGTGCTTTTTTCGCTTCAAATTTTGCCTTATCATGATCACGAATGATATAATGAAGCTCCGCAAGCTCTGTTTCACCCGAAATGGAAGAAAGATGATGGAAGCCCTCATAACCTTCGGTCTTGGCAGGAATTTCATTTTCGGGAAGAAGTGCGTTAAATTCACAAGCGATGAGCGCTGCATTTTTCATTCTGTCCTTTGCGGAACCGGGGTGAATGGAAACACCATGGATCTTCACATGCGCACCTGCCGCATTGAAGTTTTCATATTCGAGGTCACCAAGCGGACCACCGTCCACGGTGTAAGCATAATCTGCGCCGAAGCCCTCCACGTCAAAGTGGTTCGCACCTCTGCCGATCTCTTCATCGGGTGTAAAACCAATGCAGATCTTGCCGTGAGGAATATCACTTGCAATGATCTTTTCGATCGCAGTCATGATTTCTGCCACACCTGCTTTATCGTCTGCGCCAAGAAGTGTCGTGCCATCTGTGACGATAAGATGCTGACCGATATAGTTTTCCAAATACGGATATTCTGCCACACGCATATAGATGTTTTCTTTCTCATTCAGAAGAATATCGCCACCCTTATAGTCTACAATTTTTGCTTGAATATCCATGTCCGATGCTTCGGAAGAGGTGTCCATATGCGCGATAAAACCGATCGTATTTACTTCTTTATCGGTATTTGCGGGGAGTGTTGCATAAACGTAGCCGCAACCGTCCACCTTGGCATCGCGAAGTCCAAGTGCAATGAGTTCATCACAAAGTGCTTTGGCAAGAACAAGCTGTTTGGCAGAGCTGGGAACCGTTTCACTTGCACTGTCAGACATTGTCGGATAAGCAACATATTTCAAAAATCTTTCGTATGCTTTCATGTTTTTCTCCTTATGCATTTTATTTTTACAATTCTATGATACATCAAAATGAAAAGAAAAGCAAGAGGTTTTCTCGAAACAAAAAGGCTCTCCTTTGTGGAGAGCCTTTCCTTATTCTTTCTTACAGATCCAACCGCTATGAGCAATGCTGGTCACCGTATTATCTTTGCGCTTTGCCACGACCTCAAAGCGATTTTCATAATCAACTTTATCAAAACGTGAGCCGTCCGCACCGTAGGTATCGTAATACCACACGTTACCGATAGTAAGCGGCAGATATCGGTCACAAAGATCACCGTCCTCGACAGGTGTAACATCGTATTCTTTCAGTTTGATCGTATATTCCCAATCGCCGATGGCTTTGAAATGCATCAACACAAGCCCTGCGTTCGGCGCATAGAACATATCTCTCACGCCACTGCGTTTGAAGTTGATTTCATCTTCTGTTTTGTCGGTGTAACGAATGTGCAGGCAATCCTCAAAAATGCCTGCAGGCGTTTCCGCGCACGCGTTCATGGAGATCACCTCATAATTCGAGTGAACGGGGGTTTTTGAGAACGAATAACCGTCCGTTTCAAAGGTATAGCCCTCGCAGATGTCGCCCGAAAGAAACGGCTCCACACGGGTGATGTTATACAAAGCATCATTTGTGCAAAAATTTGTATATTTCCCTGCACTGTAGCCGGGCTGACTATACATATATAGACCGTTCTCTTTTCTCTCATACGATGGAGAAGTCGTATAAATGCCAATCAGTTTTTCCGGATCCTTCACACGATTGATCGCTACAAACGCGGAATAAACAAGAGCGTAAATATATTTGCCATGATCGCTTTCCAAAAGCGCATCTTTATATGAAACCGCTTTTTCAAAATAAGCTTTTGCTTTTTCAAAATTCACATTTTCGCCATCTAAATTGAGATGCGACGTTCCGAGCCAATAGTTGAGAACAGCAATCTCCGGCATATCTCTCAGTTTTTCCGCAAGCACGAGCGCCTTTTCATAATATTCGATGGATTCCTTTTCCCTACCAAGGTTTCCAAGCTCACAAGCATAGGTCGAGTAGCGAGCCTGCATATACTTTTCATCACCCGAAAGTTCAGCAAATTCCACGGTTTTTTCCAAATAAACGATGTTTTTCTCGCGCGATTCGATGTGCATGTTGGCATAAAATTTTCGATTGTAAACACCGATCATCACGCGAAGCTCTTCTTTGGAAAGAGTTTGGGGATCCATCGTCTGAAACTGCGCAATCAGTTTATCGAGGATCGCATTTGCCTCCCCTTTTCGGTAAGCATCAAGCTCCTCTCCCGCATGGCGAAGCTCGGCTTTGATATTTTCCCAAATATTCTTTTCTTCTACTTGTTTCTTTTCTTCGTTCATCATATAGATCAGCTCCTTCTTCAGCTTCTTCCGCCCCTCATGCAGGCGGAATTTTACCGTTCCTTCAGGAATCTCCAGCAGCATCGCAATCTCGGATATGCTCTTTTCCGCAAAATAATATAACATCACCGCTTCACGATATTTTTCGGAAAGCGCACAAATCTTTTCACGAATCTCCATGCACGCTTCACGGCGCAAAAATGCGGATTCGGGCGAAGAAACGCGCATAGTGTCTTGCACATGATCAAGAGAAATCATTCGTCCCGCCGTCCGAACAGCACGGGCAGCTTTGTTTTTGGCAATGGCACAAAGCCACGCGGAAAGCTTCTCTTTTTCGCGCAAAGCACCCCAATGATAATAGGCATAAATAAATGTTTCCTGTACGATATCATCGGCATCTGTATGCGCTGACATGGCATAGACCACACTGTAAAGCAATAATTTATAGGACTCGACAATACCCCTGAATTCTTCAGGCGTACCGCCAAAAAGCATATCTTTGATCTCTTGCATTCGATGTTCCTTTCGTTTATTTTCTAAATCCGGATTTCATCTATAGGTGTCACAACAATAAAAAAAGGTTGGGTTTCTTTTTCAAAAAAGATTGCAGTTTTATGATAGCATATCTATCCTTCTCATGCAACAATTTCGCGAACGATCTCACACAATCCGTTATTGAAAAAGCACCCCGCCTTTGCTATCATAAATTTAGATATTTTCGCAAACCTTTTTCTCTGATTTCGACACAGATAAATATCATCAATATCAGGAGGCACTTATGTTTACCTTTTTGCCAAAACCGATCTATCATTTTATCACAGACTATCGGCTGGGCGGACTAATTGTGTTTTTGCTCGGACTTATGGTTGTCTGGCTTTTTATCCAAGCTGTCTACCTTCTGCGTTTTCTGAGCAAACGAATAAGACTCCTTCACACAATGTATATGGAAAAAAAACATATTCTCGTCATAAATCCCTTTTGGGGGTTCGGTGTCCATCGGAATAAGGTCGATTTTTATCTTAAAAATGGCGATCATGTGTTAGCCATCAAGATCATGGGAGCATTTTGCCCCGGCATGGAATTTTGTTTTTTGGATAAGATAAGATTTTATAAACAGCGACATATCGCCGTTAGCAGTCAGCTTGTGATGATCGCCTGCGGCTACGGCAAAGAGAAAATGCTTCCCGAAATCGACTTCTTTTATCAAGCGGAACGCTTCGGCATCCAAAGAGAGCAGATCGTTCCCACACTCCTTTTTTGTCCAGCA
>JBGVIG010000495.1:0-1970 GCA_045122995.1 Eubacteriales bacterium
CGTAATAATTTTTTCCGCCAATGCCGTTCGCTTTCCATTCCATCACATAAAAATGAAGCTTGTCTGTTTTTACTTCGATATCAAGAAGCGCGGTCGTTGCGTTTTGACCAAGAATCGCATCAGCGGAGGCGATCGTTTTATTTTCGGAAAGGTCTTTTACAGTATAAGTGATATTCACGGCGCTAAGATGCTCATTTGCGCCAACAAGTGTCATTTTTCCGTTTTTAGGTTCACGGAACATCAGACAAATCGGCTGTTGCGAACGCTTGATGACGTAAAAGGCAAGCTTTCTTGCGAAATAATAATCGGTTACCGCATCAGAAAACTGCGGCCAACCATCAAGCAGATTCCACCAAATGATGCCTGTACGTTCCCATTTTGCACTGCGGAAACGCTCGACAAAAAATTTCATTGCTTCTGCTTGCGAGGCTTGGCTCATTTTTGCAAAACGTTCCAAAGCGTCTGGTTCTTCCCCAAAAAGAACCTTGATCTGATTTGCCATCAGCGCTGTGCGGAAAGCATAACGCGCATCTTCGCCAAGCTCCATGCAAGTGGCATGGACTTGCCATTCATCATTTCCCTGCCACGGCCAAAGTTTATCAGAAGAAATGAATTTTTTTATCGAACTTGGTGCAGGACAACCATGATATCCGGTTTCACTTGCGAAACTCGCTGTCGCTTTCGTATAAAAATCGCTTTTGAAATAGTCGCGCGGTCCCCAAAGATGTTTTTCAGGTGTTTCGCCCGGTCTGCCGCTTTCCCATGCCACATGATCAATATAAGGAGAGCTGGGAATATAAACACGATCGGGATCATGTTCATTGAGCACAAAGGGAATCACTTGTCTTGTGAGAATGTTACGATTCGGATCCACACCGGAGGGAGTCCAGGATACTGCTGCTTCATCACATTCGTTATCGCCCGCCCAAGCAGCAAGACAAGTGTGATTTCTATACTTCTTTACGACAGCCGTCACTTCTTTTTTCAGCGCATCACAAAGATATTCATTCATCGGATAGGTTGCACACCCCATACCGAAATCCTGCCAAACGGCAATGCCGTTTTCATCACAATAATCAAACATTTTTTCGTCTTCATAAACGTTACCGCCCCAAAAACGAACCATATTACAGCCTGATTCTGCAAGAAGCGAGAGCGCTTTCGGCATTCTTTCGAGATCACGGGAATGAAGCGCATCAAGGGGAACCCAGTTTGTTCCACGCACAAAAAGCTTTTCGCCGTTGATATAAAAACAAAAGTCGCCGTTTTCTCCTGCAAGACTTGTGCGTTTCAATTCAAACTTACGAATGCCAAAACGGAACGTGACACGGTCAAGCAGTTCATCTAAATGATAAAGTTCTACCGTCACATCATAAAGATTTTGCTCACCCATATCTTTTGTCCACCAAAGCTTGGGCGCTTCTATATTCCAGTTTTCGACACCGGACGAATTCCAAAGCTTCGTGGTGCGTTCAAAACGCGAATCACCGCAAACACCGACCGTTTTGATCGTATATTCATAAGAAAAATCGCCTTCGATTTTTGTATTATAATATAAGCGAAGACTGGCTTTTCTTTCTCTCACCTTTACGGAACGAAGATAGATCTCTTCGATCTTTTCTGCACGTCTTTTTACAAGATGAACGGACTTCCAGATGCCGCCCGAAAGGATTCTCGGCATGATATCCCAGCCAAAAGTATGCGCCGCTTTTCTCACGCAAAGACTTTCCGCATTGTATTTCAAGTGTGTGATCACGCCTGCACCAATGGGGTGTTTTCTGGACTCTAAGAACACAGGCTTAATATGTATGACAAGGTCATTATTGCCCACGTGAAGATTTTCAGCAAAAATCGTATGGGCGATCAGCATATTATCTGTACTGCCGATGAGCGTGCCATTGAGATAAATATCTGCAAAAGTATCAATACCATCAAAAACAAGGTCGTATTCATCTGTATCAATAACAGAA
>JBGVIG010000496.1:0-9555 GCA_045122995.1 Eubacteriales bacterium
ATCCCGAAAAAAACGGCGGCTGTGAGATCTACATAACCAAATTAAAAAAAGAAAGCCCGTCCGCGGGAATCATGAATCCACAGACAGAACGGGCATCGCCCGTTTCCAAAAACGTGCGTGTGCTTTACCGCTTTGAGGGAATCGACGCACTTCTTCGTGTCTGCAAATTTTTATATCGGCGCGGCTACCGTGCAGAAAGCGATGCCTTTTTAGAAGAGGCTCCCGAAAGAAGTGCGCGGTATTATCTTTCCATTTCGGAAACGCTCCCGCCCATTGGCGGCAGACGAACAAAATATCTGCGTGAGAACCTTTTCATCGCGGAATTCGGCACGCGTATTGAAAATGAAAGCGCACGTTTTTTCCTTACGGAGCATTGCCGTGTGCTTTGCACGGGAAATGCCGTGGAAAAACTGGCATCTCTTGCAAAATAATGCGTAAAATGCACGAAAAATATGAAAATATAATTGAAAGATTTCGCCGTTTGTGGTACAATAACCGCAGACGGCACTTTTCTTTTTTATTAAAGGAGAATTTTTATTTTTATGGAAAACAAAACACTGGAAGAAATTAAAATAAAATGTGAAGCTTGCCAAAAATGTGAGCTTCATAAAACACGTACCAACATCGTTTTCGGCACGGGAAATGCAAATGCCAAGCTCATGTTCATCGGTGAAGCACCCGGTCAAAAAGAAGATGAAAGCGGTATTCCTTTTGTGGGTGCGGCAGGAAAACTGCTCAATAAATATCTCGATGCTGTCGGCATTGCGCGCGAGGACGTTTACATTGCCAACATCTTAAAATGCCGCCCCCCTCAGAATCGCGATCCCAAGCCTGAGGAAGAAGATATGTGCATCGACTATCTGCGCGCACAGGTCATGGCGATCCGCCCGAAGGTCATCGTTTGTCTTGGCAGAATTTCCGCCATGCGCATCATCAAACCTGATTTCAAGATCACGGCGGAGCACGGCAAGTGGTTTGATAAAAAAGGCTATTCCGTTTGCGCGGTGTATCACCCTGCCGCCCTTCTGCGCGACCCTCGCAAAAAGGACGAAATGCTCGCCGATATGATGGCGATCAAAGAGCGTCTGGACGCGGAGGACTAAATGAATCTGGATTTCACGTCGCTGATCACGACCTCGCTCTCTCTGCTCTTATTGATTCTTGTCGGTTTTATTTTAAGAAAGATAGGAATCCTTAACGAAGCTTTCACCAAAAATCTCTCCACCCTTGTGGCAAAAGGCGCCACTCCATTTCTCATCGTTTATTCCGTCACAAAACTGGAATATTCCGCGGAAAATTTGAAAAATGGATTACTCATTCTGCTCTTTGGCACACTTTCCCACGTTTTCATGGCGCTCGCGGCAAGACTTGTTTTTTGCCGTGTCAAAGATATCGACGAAAAGAAGATCTATAATTTCGCTTGCGTTTTTTCCAACTGTGCTTTCATCGGTTATCCGATCCTTGGTGCGCTTTTCGGTGAGATCGGTCTTTTCTACGGTGCGTTTTATGTCATCACCTATAATCTTGGCTGTTGGAGCTATGGTGCGCTTCTCATGTCCCGCGGCAAGAGCGGTCAGAAATTTACGATCAAAAATATTTTTGTCAACATCGGCATCATCTCCTGCTCCATTGCGCTGGCACTTTATATTGCCAAAGTACCGATCCCCGGCTTTATCAGCACACTGATGAACCACATGGGCAGTCTTTGCACACCACTTTCTCTGCTTGTCACGGGCTCGCTCGTGGCGGCAATGCCCCTTGGCAAAGTTTTCGCCAACCCGAAATTTTATGCGTTCTGCGCATTCAAACTCATAGCGCTTCCCATCATCGCGGCACTTCTTTTGCATCTGTGCGGCGCATCGCATCTCGTCACAAGCATTGATCTTTCGATCTTTCTCGCTGTGATGATCGGACTGCCGCCCGCCGCATTCACTTCTCTTTTTGCCAACATGTATGATGTAAAGCCCTCATATGCAGCGCAGCTCGTCAGCCTCGGCACGATGCTTTCCCCTATAACGATCCTCATCGTTATCAAAATTTTAGAAGTTATCCTATAACCTCGTCAAAAATTACACCAAAATATAAAGGAGATCATATCTTATGGAAAAACTTTACGGTAATGCGATCGTCGGTCAGTCCGGCGGCCCTACAGCAGCAATCAACGCTACCCTTGCGGGTGTGATCCGCGGCGCACAAGAATGTGATGCCATCGAAAAAATTTACGGTGCTTGCAACGGCATTGAAGGTGTGCTCGAAAGCCGTTTTATCGACCTTTCCGGCATGACAGACGAAGAGCTTTCCCTTCTGGAAACCACTCCTGCAGCAGCTCTCGGTTCCTGCCGCAAAAAACTCCCCAAGAACTTCGACGGTGAAAATCGCGCCGTATATTTGGAGCTTCTTGACATTTTCAAAGAAAATAATATTCGTTATTTCTTCTATATCGGCGGCAACGACTCCATGGATACTGTGGCAAAGCTTTCCCGTTTCATGAAAGAAGAAGGCTATGAAATGCGTGTGATGGGCGTCCCGAAGACCATTGACAATGACCTTGCCGGTACAGACCACACCCCCGGCTTCGGCTCTGCGGCAAAATACATCGCCACCACCATGCAGGAAATCCTTCGTGACACCGCTGTTTACACAGTAAAAGCAGTTACCATCGTGGAGATCATGGGCAGAGATGCCGGCTGGCTCACCGCGTCCGCGGCACTTCCCTCTCTCTATTCTGACGTTACCCCCGATCTCGTATATCTTCCCGAAGTAACCTTTGATTACGATAAATTCTATGAGGACATCGCCAAAGCGTTTGAAAAACACCCGAACGTTGTCGTTGCTGTTTCCGAAGGTGTACGCACTGCAGACGGCACTTACGTCGGCGAAGGCACCCAAAGCGGCGCTGTTGACGCATTTGGCCATAAATATCTCTCCGGCACAGGCAAAGCACTTGAACTTGCCGTAAAAGACAAATTCGGTTGCAAGGTTCGTTCCATCGAGCTCAATCTTCCCCAGAGATGTGCTTCTCATCTTGCTTCTAAAACCGACCTTGACGAATCCGTTTCTATCGGTCGTGCAGCGGCTTGGTATGCAGCAAGCGGCGAATCGGGCAAAATGATGATCTTTGTTCGCGGTGAAGGTGAAACTTATGAGATCGGCATTGATAGCTCGGATATCGAAGGCATTGCCAATGTGGTACGCAGTGTTCCTCGTGAATATATCAACGAAAGAGGCAACGGCGTAACCAAAGAATGTCTTGCTTATATCGCACCGCTCGTGATGGGTGAACCCAAGCTCACCTTTGAGGGTGGCCTTCCCAAGCATTTCGTTTTCAAAAAATAAATACTGAAATACTATCGAAAACAAAGGAGAAAAACCATGACAGCAGTTTTTGTTTCCAGACGTTTTTTTAATATCGGCCATGTTTACGGCAAAGAGCTTCAGGAAAAGCTCGGTGGGGAGCTTGATTTCATCGCACCGATCAAAAGCATGGACGAGCTGAAAGCAAGAAAAGAAGAAACCGTAAAGGTAGACTATATCTTTTCTACTTGGGGTATGCTCCCGCTCACAAAAGAAGAAATCACCGAATATTTTCCGAACCTGAAAAGCATTTTTTATGCGGCAGGCACCGTGCAGTATTTCGCAAAACCGTTTCTCGAGCTTGGTATCTCCGTTCACTCCGCATGGCGTGCCAATGGTGTTCCCGTTGCGGAAGTCACGGTCGGTCAGATCTTGCTTTCAAACAAAGGATTTTTCCGCCGCCGCGTGACAAAACGCGAAGAATGGACAAGCCACGATCCCAATTACTATTATCCGGGTAACTACGGCACACGTGTCGGCATTCTTGGTGCCGGTATGATCGGCTCTCGTGTCATTGAGCTTCTCCGCCCGTTTGATCTGGAAATCCTCGTTTTCGATCCGTTCCTTTCCGATGAAAGAGCTGAGGCTCTCGGCGTTAAAAAAACAAGCCTTGAAGAAATTTTCAAGACTTGCCACGTCATCTCCAACCACATTGCCAATAAACCGGAAACCGTGGGCATCATCAGCCGTGAGCTTCTTGAAATGATGGACGAAAGTGCAACATTCATTAACCTCGGCCGCGGTGCGCAGGTCGACATGGAAGCGTTGATGGACGAAATGAAAGCACACCCCTATCGCACAGCACTTCTTGACGTGACCGATCCCGAAGAACCGCCTCGTGAAAACAGCCCGCTCTACAGCATTGAAAACATCATTCTTACGCCTCATATCGCAGGAAGCATCGGCTATGAAACACATCGCATGGCAGATTATATGTATGAAGAATACAAAAAAGTGACAGCCGGCGAAGCACCTTTGCACAGCGTTTCTCTTGAAATGCTCGCGACAATGGCATAAGGAGAATCAAAATGCAATACAGTTACATACTTCACACCCCTGAAAAAAATATCAAAATCACAAAAGCACTTCCTCTTTTTGAGAGCGGAGAGAAAAAAATTGATCTGGCACCTTATTCTTTGGAGATCTCCGCCAAAGACAAAAACGGCTACACCGTGGTCGAGGTGACGGTTTCTGCAGAAAATGATGCAGATGTTTATCTTTCCCTTGCAGGAGAAGGAGATGCGGAATATTATTCCTTCGCAGGTCTTTGCAAAAACGAACGCATCTTCCGTCAAAGCCCGCATGACGTTACCCGTTATCATTTCAAAATGGAACGTAGTGCGATCCCCATGATCGCAGCAGTCACCGAAAGCGGCACAGATCTCTTTATCTCCGATAACCCTTCTTACTTTGAAAATGCCACCACACAGCACATCATTCCCGAAGAAAAAGCGTTCTATCTTTCCTCAGGCGACAAAGGCGGCACACCGAATAACCCCACAAGCGATCCTTTCTCCCCGATCTTCCACCACATCGACAAAAACAAAACGCACACCTTTCGCTTTATTGCGCTGAAATGTGACGCAGATAATCTCAAGACCATTCGCCGTGCGGCATTCGTTGCCATCGAAAAAGTCTGGGGCACGGGCAGCGACTCTCTCTACCGCGCAATCTGCTTTGCGAGCAACTATATGCACATTCGCAAAAATGAAACAGGCAGAAGCGAAAAATGGGTCGTTGCAGGCATTGAATATGCCAACACACAGTATTTCCGCGACTCCTTCTATCAAACTTGGATCCTCGGTGACGAGATCGCAAACGAATGTTACCGTGCGCTTGATTATGAGTTCAAAGAAGCGGAAAATCCGCTTCTGTACCTCATCTGGTCTTACAGAAGCTTCAAGGCAGGAAAAGAAGTAAATCGCAGGCGCGCAGATATGGCTTTTGAAACCATGCTTACCTGCATGAATAAATTTACCGCTGATGGCGGCTACTATGCAAATTGCCGTGAAGACGGTTCTTTCCGCAACTGGTTTGATATCTGTTGCTATGAATTTGACGATGTAGACGCATACACACAAAGCCTTCTCGTTTGCGCACTCGAATCCGCAAAACGTCTGGGCTATGACATCGGCGACCGCAAGGAAAAAGCACTAGCACGTTATATGTCCCTGTGGAATGGCGAATACATTCCGATGAGTGAAAAGAAACAATTCCTTGCTGTGGACGTAGCACTCGGTGAAGTTCTTTACTTCATGCTTTTCAATGAGCTTTTCATTCCCGATGAGATGATTGAAAAGACCTATCGCAAGATCTGCGATGGCGCCTCCAAGACACCTTATGGTATTAAGATCGTTTCCGCCCCCGACGGTTCTTTCCTCCCCGTGGAAGCCTTCGGCCTGAATGGTTATGTTCATTCGGGCTTTGACACCATCGAAACGGGACGCTATGCAAACGGCGGCTCCTATCACATTTATGAGATGCTCTTCCACATCGTGGCACACCTGCATGGTGTTCATGACGCAGAAAAGAACATGACGGAACGTCTTTTCATCGACTTTGACTACGATGGTGCGACTCACGAATATATGCACACCATCAAAGGCATTGGCGTGAAAGCAAACCAAGGCTGGAACGCTTGCATCTATGCGATCTGGGAAGAACTTATCAAGCGTGGCAAAGCCACTACCGCTTATTTTGAAGCAGCTGACAAAAAGCTCGCTTCTATTTAAGCATTGCCCATACGGAGAAAGGCATATATATCATGATCGAATTTAAACACCCCCTCCCTTCTCGATATGCCGATGGAAAAAATAACGGCACATACAACAATCGTGAGCTTGGATTCCCCTCCATTCTGACCACGACAGATCCCAATCTTGGACTTTTCATTCATCAACTTAGAAGCAACATCTATGCGGACAGAAGTCTTGTTTTCATTGATGGCAAGATTCTGATGACCGACAAAAACTGGATCCGTGACCATGTTCACGTGATGAAAGCGATGCGCCACTGGGAATACGATCTGAAATCTTTTTTGGATTTTACCATCGAAACACAGCGCGAAGATGGTCAATATTATGAGATGATCAAGCAGCTCGATGATAAGCACTGGAGTTTTGTAAATGAAGATTGCTATGTCATGTATCCGGAAGATAACGTAGCGCTCATTCGTTTGGAGCTCGAAGCGGATATTGAATATCTCATCGTTGAGGGTGCTGTCTATCTTTACAAAACAACGGGCGATGATGAATGGCTGAAAAAAGTCCTCCCGAAGTTGGAAAAGGGTATCGACTACATCACCTCCGATGAAAAACGCTGGGATAAAGAACACGGTCTTGTGAAACGTCCCTTCACCATCGACACATGGGATTTCACTCCCCTCCCCAATTCCAGCACCAACCGCAGAATCGATCCCGATTCGCCGATGTCCATCATGCATGGGGATAATTCGGGTGTATATCAAGCGATGCACCAGCTCGCATGGCTCAATCGCCGCCTCGGAAACGAAGAAAAAGCGAAAAGCTGGGAAGCGCGCGCCGCTGTTTTGAAAGAAAACATCTTCAAATATCTTTGGAACGGTAAATTCTTTATCCATCAGCTCCATTTGAATCACGACGGCATTGACGATCTCGAAAACGAACGCCTTTCTCTTTCCAACACATATGATATCAATCGCGGTGTGACAAATGTCACCGAGTCAAGAGCCATCATTGAGGAATATCGCTTAAGACGCAAGCACACCGATTGCTTTGCAGAATGGTTTTCGATCGATCCGCCGTATCCTAAGTTCTCCCATTTCAAACGCGGCAGATATGTCAACGGTGCGATTTCCCCATTTACTGCAGGAGAACTCGCCAAAGCCGCATTCAATAACGGCTACGAGAGCTACGGTTGGGATATCGTTCAGCGTTTTATGAAGCTCATTGAGCGTGACGGAACGGCGTATTTTCTCTACTATCCCGATTCCACACCGCAACCCGATGGGGGCCCCAGCGCATGGGGTGCCGCAGCATTTATCAGCGCTGTGGACGAAGGTCTTGCCGGCATCAGTGACATGGGCGTGAATTACGATGAGATCGCTTTCGCACCCAAATTTCCTGTTACTCATTACACAGAGCTTCGATATATCACAGGCTATGAAGTCAGCCATACGATGGTCGATGTGCGTTACATCTTAACAAAGGAAGGAATGCGCTATGACGTGTATTCTCCTGCGAAAAAGATCGCTGCGCACATATTGCTCCCCGCCGAAAAAAGCGTTTCTTCGCTTTTAATCGACGAAACCCCTGCATCATTTTCCATTTCCAAAGTCGGAAATTCCACCTATCTTGATGTGGATATCACGCCAAGCAAAGGCTACACTCGCATAGAGATTCTCTTTGAGGAAGCGTGACCTCATAAAAAATTCTAAAAAAGTTTAACCAATATTGTTTGACAGGAGAACATATTATGTTTGCTTACGATAAAAAAGACAGCTATACATTTTCTTTCACATCTCCCGATCAGCTCCGCAAATATCTGGAAGATAACGGCTATGAGATCCCGTTTTCCAAAGATTTCACTTCTCTCGGTCAACCGAGAAAGGTTTCCACAAGAGCAGGGGAAAAAATTCTGAGAAATCGACTCGTCACACACCCGATGGAGGGCTTTGACGGCTTGCCCGACGGCACACCTGGTGAACTGACTCGCCGTCGTTATCATCGTTTTGCATCTTCCGGTGCGGCACTCATCTGGTCGGAAGCGATCTCCATCGTTCCCGAAGGCAGAACCTCCGATCATCAGCTCATGATCACAGAGAAAAATGTCGATGCGTATAAATCTCTCTTGGAAGAGGTGAAAAACATCACCGATTCGCCCATGATGGCGCAACTCACGCATTCAGGCAGATTTTCCAAAAACAGCGCGACACCCCATCCCGTTTTCGCTACCAGAAGCTTGCCCTTCGAAGCGATTCGCCCCGGTGATAAAGACGTTCCCGTTGTTACAGATGAATATCTTGATCGTTTACCTGAGCTTTACGCAAAAGCGGCAAAACTTGCTTTGGAAGCAGGGTTTGACGGCATTGACATCAAAGCTTGCCATCAGTATCTTTTGAATGAACTTCTCTCCGCTTATACGCGCGAGGGTAAATATGGCGGTTCCTTTGAAAACAGAAGTCGACTCATGCTCGACGTCACCGATGCGATCTGTGCTGTCGTTCCGAAGGATATCATTCTCGGCTCTCGCCTTTCTCTTTCCGATATGATCGAATATCCTTACGGATTTGCAGTTACCAAGGAAAAACCCACAGCTCCCGATCTTGCGGAAACCAAAATGCTCGTGGAAAAGCTCCATGCAAAAGGCGTTTCTCTCATCGATATGACCATGGGTTCGCCTTATTTCAAGCCACACGTCAACCGCCCCTATAACAAAGGCGGCTATATTCCGCCCGAGCACCCGCTCGTTGGTCTGGAAAGACTCATCACCGGCGCAAAAGAAATTCAAAAAGCTTTCCCAGATATCACGATGATCGGCACAGGTTACAGCTATCTGCGCGAATTTGCCCCCTATGTGGCGGCAGGTGCGATCGAAAACGGATTTACCTCCATGGTAGGCTTTGGCAGAATGGCATTTGCTTATGAAGGCTTTGCCAAAGATATGATCGCAGGCACAGTCAATCCGAACAAATGCTGTCTTGCTTGCAGCAAATGTGTGGAGCTCAAGGTTGCCGCTCTTCCCACCGGTTGCCCCATTCGCGACCAAGAGGTCTATCTGCCCCTTTACCGCGAACTGATGGCAAAAAAGAAATAACATAAAAAAGGGGGCTTTATGCCTCTCTGTAAATACGATAGAAAAAGGACGAACTCATGACTGAACAATATTCCGTTCTTGCCACCTATTACGATCGCATCATGGAAGATGTTGATTATGCATCTTGGGTAGCATTTTATGAAAAATGCTTTGAGATCTATGGTGAAAAGCCGAAAAAGATCTTGGATCTTGCCTGCGGCACAGGACTGATCACCGTTCCTTTTGCCGAGGCAGGCTATGAAATGACAGGGCTTGATCTCTCGTCCGAGATGCTCGCCCTTGCCGCCAAAAAAGCCGAAGAAAAAAAGCTGAAAATCCGTCTTTCGGAGCAAAACATTGCGCTTTTTGACGCCGGAAGTGCTTTCGACGGCATCATCTGCAGCTTTGACGGTATCAATTATCTCACCT
>JBGVIG010000497.1:0-12494 GCA_045122995.1 Eubacteriales bacterium
GGCTTTTTTGGCTATGCAAAAGAGGCTTGTGTTGCCAATTTGACACTGGATTGCGTGGTGAACGCCAAGGGCGGCGCTGTTACGGGTGCGATGTGCGCGGTGAATGAAAAAGGTTCTTTCAAAAATTGTCGCGTTGTCGCAAAGGTTTCCGCAGAAAAGAGCTGTGGTGGCTTTGTCGGAAAAAACAGCGGACTCATCGAATGTTCGTGTTTTATCGGTGCGATTTCGGCTGTGATTCCCCCGATCGTGTTCCTTTTGCCGTTGGCAGGGCTCATTGTTTTGCTTTTGGCGATCGGCTTGGCACTTCTTATCAACAGATGGAACGATACACCTTACGGACCTGAAATTATTGATCCCAACCAAAAGCCTTATATTGACAACGGTGAATATACGCCGCCGCCCGCAGGCTCCAACCGAATCAGTTTTGAGCTGAATCAGGTTGTGTATATCAACGTGGATACGCAAGTCGGCTTGATCAACTACGTCAATCCGAAACGAAGCACGCAGGACGTGGTGATCCGTATTTTGATCAGCGACGCGGAATTGATGCGCACCATCGGCACAACCGGTAGAAGCGCAGAAGCACAGGCGGCATTGGAAGCGGACGAAAATTATGATGCTGAAAAGAGCTTTCAGGAGCTTTTCCGTTCCGGAAGACTTCAGATCGGCTATCAATTAGAAGCAACAAAACTCGGTACATTGGCAGACGGCACTTATCTTCCTATCGGTGACTATGAAATGATCGTTGCGATCGACGCTTATGATCCCGAAACCAACGAAAAAGCCGTGGTCAACGCACAGGCGCCCATTACGGTCCACATCGTGGAATCCGCGGCGCAATAATTGCAAAAACAGCATGAAAGGTAGGTGATGCCGATGAGAAAAATGTTGTGTCATGTACTTGTTTTTGCAATGGTATTCTTGATGCTTGCATCGGTATTACCGACATATGACATGAAGGCGGCGGGAACGCTGACGACGATTGATGCGAGCGTGACGCCTGTTATTGTGATCGATGCGAACCTTGTCGCGGCAAACGGCATGGACTTTGTGATTATCGGAACACCGTTTTCCGTGACGGTGTCGGGTAATATTGATGTGACGATCACGTTTGCAGGTGATGATAATGCCGATACCGTCACCGTTGACCGAACGACCAATACCTATAACGGTGTAACCACACAGGAGCTTTATCGAGAGCTTTATGAGGCAGGTGAACAGCTCCGTTGGTCAAAGGACGAAAGCGACACGGAATATTTTGTTCCTACTTGTCCTTTTTTGATCACAAACAAGGCGCATGTCCGTGTATCTTTTGAAAAAAATTATGTTTTCAAGGCGGGCGGCAACGGCTGGTACGTAGTCAAAAATGATGACGATTCTTATTCTCTTGAAAATGACGCAAATGTTAATAATCGTGGCGGTTACGCAGGCATTCAGGTCGATGGCGATGCTTCGCTCACCATCGACGCGGCAAATAATCTGGAAGCATATGGTGCTTATCAGCTTGCCGGCGAAACGATCCCCAATTCCACGAACAGATACCCCGAAGATCCTCTGAACGTTAACCCTTATTTTTCCGCATACTATGATCCCGACACAAGTACTCGTGTGGATTTTGGTAACACGGATCCTTACCGATATGACGTTCCCGACGGTGTGACGGTAAATACACATAGCGGCGGTGCAGGTATCGGCGGCGGTGTTTATTATACCACTAAAACTTCCGCTCAATATTCTTACCGTGCGGGAACGCCCGGTGAGATCATCATCAACGGCGGTAAGATCAAGGCGTCCGGCGGCCACCAAGCCGCGGGCATTGGCGGTGGCGTAAACAGCTCCTCCACAACCTCTAAAATCGAAATCAACGGCGGCACGATCACCGCGATCGGCGGTAGATGGGCTTGCGGCATCGGTGACGGTGACTCGGCAAGCGGAAATACGTCCGTTACTTATTATGACGAAAAGCAAATTATCATCAATGGCGGTATCATCAGCGCATACGGCGGTACCGCATCTGCCGCGATCGGCACGACCGACGAGGTCGGGGAAGGACATGGCGTTTCCGTAGTTTTGGCGGGTGGCATGATCTCAGCCCGTTCCGGTGAGGCGGCTCTTGGTGCCAACGCATCTGTTGATGAAAAAAATAGCGTGGCAACCGCAGCGATCGGCGCAGGTCAGGGTACTGACATGAAGGATAACAGCATTTCCGTTTCTGCGGCGGCAACGATCTCGGCGGCGAGCTTCTCGCAGTACGCGATCTCTAACTGCGGCAGGAATGCGCAGACGCTTCCTTCGGTTAACATCGACCCTGATGGATATATGTATCTTGCGAGATTCCCGGATACTGCCGATGGCAACAACGTATATTCAGATGAAGACCTTCGTGTTTTCGAGCGTTACAACGTAAAAGCAGACGTTTTGGGTAACCCCATGCTGCAATGCGTAGATGACGCAGATATCTATTACGGCTTTGACCATGAGATGAATCGATATTATCTTGTGGACAAGGACGGTAAATTGATCGATGAAAACGGCATTTCTTCGGACGAGCCGGTATTCCCCGATGAAATTCCTTCATTGACCTATTATTATGACGATTCTTCTGTTGCGGCAACGTATACCGTTCCCGCAAAATATAAAGCGATCGCGATCACACTTCCCGATCCTGTGAATACCAGCGTAAGCGGTGCTTATGTTTTGGAAGTTCCGTATGAAGATACGAAAACGCTCAATGTGGTGATTCAAAAACATACGGCAGGTACAGGTGCCGGTGAGATCACCATTCAAAGCGCGGATAATATCCACGTTCAGGCGGGTGAAAACGGAAAAAATGAATTAACGCCCAATATCAGAGAAGACGTGGCTGCCAAGGCGCTTACCAATATGAACGCGTTTGTTCTGAAAGAAGATCAACCAACAGGAAATGAGCTGATCAAGCATTACAATGGCGGTTTTTATCCGAGCAAATACGGATACACGATCTATATTCCCCGTGATACAGATGATTTTCGTTTGACGATCGAATATGAACAGCAAGACGTGCAATCCATCACGATCATTCAGGACGGCATCACGCGTGCTACTTATAGTGCCGGACTTACCGGAACAAATTCGCTTTCCTTGGATATGGCAGGGAAGGAAAAATCTGAAATTTGGATCAAAAAGATTGATACCAATGGTAAATCGGTGGCGTATATCACTTATAAGGTAACGGTGATCCGAAAACCGAAATATGTCTTGGATATCAGCACACTTTCCAAGGTCTATGACGGTAAACCCGTTGACCCCGAAATCGAACATCTTTATGTTGCGGGCGATGGGCTTTCCACTGACGTGGGCGTTGAAAATCTGGGCTCTATTATGGACGGAACATCGTTGTACAGAACAAGAGTAGTATATCCAGGTGGAACTTCCGATGATTCCGGATATAAAGATTCGATCGAGCATCACACACACGATGTTACAACTGTTACATATAGTAACTTGCGTTACAGCAGTAACGGCAGGCAAAATGTAACGGTGAAGCATACGCTGGAGCCGACAACGATCCCCGGTGAATGGAATATTATTACTGCGGTTACTGTAAATAATAAAACGGTTACGGCGACAACGCAGATCATTTTGAAAAATGGTAAGGTTTCCATTGCGGTCCCTGCTACCAATAATACAGTTGGTAGATTTTATCTTGATGAAGCGGACAGTAGCTCTGATACTTCCGCGAAGCTTTTTTTGGTTAGTGACTCCAATAGCAATTATCAATATGAGCTTTTGTCGGTGAATTTGGGAACACCGTTTGCCGACTATTATGAAGAATCCATCATCAGCAATCCCGATCAAACAGCGATTTCCTCTTCAGTGTTGGAAGCACGCAGACAAGATGCGATTGATGATGCCGTTTCTCAGTTGGCATCGGAGCTGGAAGATAATCATTGGACAGTAAAATCCGCAGAAGCTACTTATGATATGGGTTACCTTGACGCAGAATACCCGTTTACGCTTTCGATCCCCACAAAGTTTAATGTCAGCAGCAGTAGTTACTGGAACGTTAACATTACGATACAAGAAACCAGCACTGCACAAGTAACTACCTATACGGCGGATCAACATCGTACAGGCAGAATGCTGGTAACAGCATCGTATGAGCATGACGTGGACGTTTCTCATTTGCTTACGGGCAGTGATCTTAATAATGTGCAATGGGAATATCATGTTGCGACCGATGGCACGGAAAGCGGCGTAGGTGAAGATCTGGAAGGTCCTCCGAAAGATGCAGGTATCTATCACGTGAAAGCAACGCTGATCGCGGATACTTACGAAGCGGAAGGTATCGAAGAATTTATCATTCAAAAACGTGAGATCAAAATTACGGGTATCAAATATTGGCGAACATATCTCAATGAAGATCAAGCGACATCGCTTTCTTCCAAAACATGGTGGCCTTTGGCGACACCTCGTGATGAAGAGATCATCTTTGACAATGTTGTCCTTGATGAAAACGGTGTGCCGGAAGCGGTGAAGATTGATTCCTTGCCAAATACGAATTTGCACACGGATATCAGATCTGCTTTTAACTATTATGAAGGCGGTGTAGCGCTCCAGATCTCTTATACCTCGACAAAGATCTTGGTATTGCCTGTTCGAATTTTGGAAGATGGTGTGGGAAAAAATTATTGTTTCCCGCGAAGTAATCTCAGCGCATGGTATAAAACGGAAGATGGAACAAACGCGAGCGAAGCTTGTGATTGGTATTGGTTCTTGATTCCCGGCGAGCTTGCATATTATGCAGATGATGCTGTTTTCCGCAAGGAAGCAGAGGGCGCATGGGATAAATTCTGGCCGGATACGAAACAAGGCGCTTTGCGATGGAAGACAGATGAAAACGGCGAGTTTGTTCTGGAAGAGGGAATGATGGTTCCTGCTGACGGTGAAACCCGTATCGGTTATCATTCTCCGTCCAACACCCAGCATCGAGATTATATTTATATGCATACCGTAAACTACGGTGAAAAAGAAGCGCGCTATGCGGTGGATATCGAATACGGCGCTTTGCAATATACTTACACCTATGCGGTGTGGGACGTCAATACACACACCTATGTGAGTGTAGACGGCGAAAGCCGTTGGGGCGGTAACGATGAAGTGAACAATAAGATCACGATCACAAACCGTTCCAATAGCACGATCTGGTATAGTGCTTCGGCTGTTTTGGATAACTATTTCGGAAACCATTGTGTAGCAACACTTTCTGAAATTGATATTCAGTCCATTGCGGAAAGCCGCGATGGCGGTACCACTACGCTGACAAACGTAGAGCTCGAGCGCACGGAGGAGGGGGCAAGCGATGCTTCTGACTCGACTTTTTATCTTTATTTGAGTAGTGATGGTTCCGGAATCGCACCTTTGAGCTCGCCCAATGACGGTGTTCGAAGCACAGGTACCTTGAATATCACGATCTCATGCACAGATCCGGGTTTGTGATAAAGGAGGTTGATCTTTATGAAAAAAATAATATCAATTCTCCTTTTTGGGTGTATGCTTTTCAGCATACTTTGCGGCAACGTGTTTGCAGGACAGCAAGCGGTGGTCGGAGGTATTTCTTCCGGTGTGACAACGTTTGAAGATGTAAAAAGTTCCGCACAGTTCCATGTGACGGTTTTGGAAAAATCCAGCCGCTATGCGGTGGACTTGGAATATTCGTCTTTGACGATTTCCTTTGACGGTGAACTTGTTTGGGACGTGAATGAGCTCGAATACGTTTATTCCGGCGGCGAAGAGGAAAACAAGGCGACGAAAACCGTGCAGATGACGATCGTCAACCACTCGGATCTTCCGATATGGATTGAGCCTGACTTTAATGATGCGATAGATATTTCTATAAGCTCGGAATTTGAATTCAGTACAGGTTTTGATTATATTCCCGGGTTGAACGTAGGTGACGATGCGAAAAAAAATATTTTGAGCATCGAGCTTACGCCTTCAACAAGCTGGGCAAGCATCGCGGCGCAAGCAGGTGATGCCACCGAGATAGAACTCGGTGAAGTGACCATCAGCATCAAAAAATCCGCTGACGGTACGTAATAACTTGAAAATAAATGAATGAATTTCATTTGTTTTATAAAAATTTATTTTAGATAGGAGAATGAAAATGAAAAAATTCTTAGCTATTTTGACGGCAGTGGCACTTGTGATGAGCATTTGCTGCTTTGCAGTGAGTGCGGACAGAATTGTCGGTCATCGTGACGGAGATATAGATGACGGTGTTCCTACATTTGATGATGGCAAAAGTGTTGGCGGCAAAGTGTTTTTGGAGGTTGGCACAATTAGCAACCGCTATGCTGTGGACGTTGTATTTAGTCAATTGACTTTTCAAGCAAATGGTACTATCGTTTGGGACGTTAATAATCTCAAATATGTAGAAACCGGCACATCGGCATTGTCCAACCCGACGATTAATGTTGCAGTAACAAACTATTCAGATAACCCTGTTGATGTTGAAGTTACTACTTCTACAACAACAGAAGGTGATACATTGGAACTTGCAGTAGAAATGCTGCCTGTTAGCGGTGGGAATAATGCTGAAGATTTTGTAGATAGCGGTGATAAACTTACTGTTCAATTAGATTCTGCAGCTCCGACTTCCAATATTTATGCTTCTTCCGGTGAAGCAAAAACTGCAAATTTGCAGGTAATTCTCTCTCCAGAAGAGAACTGGGGTACAACGTTTGCCGCAGCTCAGACTGCGGGTTTGACTGGTTCTATCCATGTTGCAACCATTACCGTAGCTGTCTCTAAAGTAACCCCCTAACTGTTTATGAACGTCACTGCGTTTATAAAATATATATTCTTTTATCAGGAGGAAGAACATGAAAAAATTTCTTTCAATTATGCTTGCTGTCTTGATGCTCGTAGGCCTTTTCACAGTATCGGTTTTTGCTGAAGATAATGGTGCATATGATGCAACCAATGTCACAAAACCTGCTGACAAACCCGGCTCCGTAGGCGCAGGCGTTGCATCTCTCAATGATAGCGTTTCTGCCGATGTTCAGATTAGCATCAAAGGTAAAACAGTAAATACTTATGCTGTTGATATTATTTTTGGTGCTTTGCAGTTTACTTATGGTGCAGATTCTACTTGGAATCCGCAGACACATACATATGATGTTGCGGCTAATTCCAGTTGGAGTCCGGCAACTGCAGATGCGGATAAGATCATCATTGAAAATCACTCCGACGTGGCAATTGCATATACACTTGCTACTGAAAATATGGTTTCCGCTTATGGTAACCTGACAATTGGTTTTGATGTTACAAACGGTACACTCGACTCTTATTTGACCAACAATTCTGTTGATAGTGATGTAATCACGGTGAGTGTCAGCGGTACACCGACTGGTTTGCCGACGGGCGTTTATAAAACACTTGGCACAGTTACGGTAACAGTTGAACCTGCAACTACTACTCCTTAAAACCAATATCCCCTAAAGAAAATAGGGAAGCGGGCGTTTTTACGCCCGCTTCCCCCAAAAATACGTTGGAAAGAGGTGTTGTTATTTTGAAAAATTGCATATGGAAAATCACAAAATCTCTTTGTGCCGTCTTTTTGATGTGTGCCATTCTTGTTGGTTCGCTCCCTTGGGCAGTTTCTGCGGACGAAAATTCTGAAACTTCTGCAGAGCAAACGGAAACGATTGCGGAACCAACAAAAAATTATGTGTATCACGTTACGTTTGAGTTTGGTTACTTCAGTTTTTATTATGACTGGGGCGTTTGGGATACACAGGATTTTGTTTATAAAGCGAGCGAATCCAGTAATAACCCTGCGGCGGAGGTGACACCTGTTCTTGATGATGAAGAGAACACACTGTATTATCCTCCCGGTTGGTATGGCTTTGATGGCATCAATAACCGCATTTATCTGAAAAATTATTCTCCGAATGCGGAGCAAGACGTTGTGGTGACCATTCATTTGGATACAACACAGGACATTGACGGCACGGATTTTCCTGTGGATAACGTGCAGATGAGCTGCTATGAAGTGGCGCCCGATGGTGTTGTTTTGGGGGATTGGTCAGTTCCCAATACGGTGTATTATGAGGACGACACCTTGATCATCGAAGAAAAAACCTTGCAACTCATGGCAATGCCGGCAACTACGCTGTCAAGCGGAGAGCGTGCTTATCAAGTGAAGCTGGAAAGCGGACACAGCAAGGCAGAGGAAGCGACCGTTTATATCTCTCTTTCCGGAGAACCTTATGTGAGAGATTCCGATGAGGATACTTTTATTGGTATAACGATGACGAAAATCGGCTTTTTGACCGTTGCTGTAAGTTTGGCGTCAAGTGAGGAAAATTGAATGCGAAATCGAATTTGTTATACGGCTTTGCGCCGCAGAATATTGTTTGCGCTGGCGGCGATTTTAGCTCTCGCTGTGGCAGTTGCTGTTTTTTGTTGGCTTCTCACCATTAACCCCGCATTTTTTGATGAAAATGCTGTTGTGGGAGTCCCTGACGGCTTTTCGGAAGAAAACGGTTACACTTCTTATGTGGCAGAAGGCGTGTGCGCGGTGGGAATTTGTGGAAGACCCGATATAAACGGCAAGGACGTAAAACTTTTTTTGACTAACCCTTTGGATAATTCTGTGCTTTTGCGCGCAGAGATCTACAGTGTTTCTTTTACCTATGATAAGCTTGGCAATATTACGGGAGCGAATCCTGATGAATGTATCGGAAAGAGTGGATTTCTTCGCCCGGGGGAATACGTGGAAAACATCACGCTGGATCATTCATTAAAAGATGAAATGACTTATGTGATGATCAAAATCGCAACTTATAAAGAAGAAACCGGCACGAGCAATGGTTTTTTCTATATCAATACAGCACTTTTTAAGTAAATATTTTGAGAGAGAACATAAAGTTCTCTCTTTTTTGTTGAATTTGGGCGTAAGATATGATATACTGAAAGAAAAAAGTAAAATCCTCATTACAGAAAGGAACCTACATATATGAAAAAGATCAAAGTTGCTCTCCTCGGTTGCGGTGACCGCGGTTGTATCTATGCGGATTATTCTCTCCGCAATCCCGATGACATGGAAGTGGTTGCTGTTACCGACACGAGCGCTCTTAAAAAAGAAGAAGCACGCGTGCGTTATAATCTCCCGGAAGATCGTGCGTTTAGCAGTGTGGAAGCCTTTATTGCCGCAGGTATCGAATGCGATATCGTGATCGACGCAACGATGGACAAGGCTCATTATCCCACAGCGATGGCACTTCTTGCCGCAAAATACAATGTGCTTCTTGAAAAACCGGTATGTCCCAATAAAGAAGAGCTTCTCGACATTCAGCGCGCAGCTCATGAAAATGGCTGTAAAGTGATCGTTTGTCACGTTCTTCGCTACACACCTTTCTATTCTGCTGTGAAAAAAGTTCTTGCAGAAGGTAAGATCGGGAGAGTTCGCAGCCTTGAAATGACAGAACACGTTGGTATGGCACATTTTATCGACTCCTTCGTTCGCGGCAAATGGAACAATGAAGAAGAATGTGGCTCCGGTCTTCTCCTTGCAAAATGCTGCCATGACCTTGACCTTATGTGCTGGCTTGCCAATGAATCCCGCCCGAAATATGTTACAAGCCTTGGCTTCCGTGAAAACTTCACGATGGATAAAGCGCCCGAAGGTGCAACTGCACTTTGCTTTGATTGTCCTCATGAAAAGACTTGCAACTATTCGGCTGTGAAGATCCATCTTGATCGTGACACCATGCCTTTCCAGACTTGGGCCGGTATCGGTAAACCGATCGACACCATCACCAGAGAAGAAAAGATCGAATATATGAAGCATTCCGCATACGGCAAATGTGCTTACAACAGCGGTGGTGACATCGTGGACAACCAGAACGTGATCGTTTCCTTTGAAAATGGCGCGATGGGTACTTTGAATCTTGTTGGTGCTTGTGCAAAAGCGGAAAGATATCTCCATATCGTTGGTTCCAACGGTGAGATCGAAGGTGTTTTCGAAAATAATGAATTCCAGCTTCGCGTATTTACCCGTGAAGGCAGACGCTATGGTTATGACACAGAAGTGATCAACACCGTAGAGGGTAGTGAACTTGGCAAACACGGCGGCGGTGACAATGAAATCATGCGCCATCTTGTCAACTACTTGCGCACAGGCGAAGGCACACTTTCGCTTACTTCTATCGACGATTCTGTAGAAGGTCACCTCTGTGTTTATGCTGCGGAAACCAGCCGCAAAGAAAAACGCACGATCGACCTTGCAGATATTCGCGCGTGAGGTTGGAGCTTTGCCCCAAACCCTATCGGGACGCCGTCCCGAACCCTGCCCAAAGGACTCGTCCCTTGGGTATCCCATGATGGGATAAACTTGATCGTTTTACGCATAGGGCGGATTTTGTATCCGCCCTTTTTGTATAGGAGTTTTCATGAAATATTTTTTGGTCAATCCGCATCTTTCTCAAAAAATTAAAAATACACTTGCTGATTTTGGAGAAGTTATTTCCTTGCCTGCTTTTGAGAAGCTGCCATTCCCCGTAAATGCGCACCCCGATATGCTGATGGCAGACATCGACGGCACGATCTTTGTTCATCGGGAATATACCGCAGGGCAGGATCTTTTGAAGGAACGTAATATACCTTTTCAGATCTCTGAACAAGCCGTGAGCGCGACTTATCCCGATGATGTGGCGCTCAATTGTTTTGCGGCGAAAAACGCCCTTTTTGCAAAACTTTCGTCCGTTTCCCTTGCAGTAAAAAACTACGCGCAAAAGCGCGGATTTTCGCTTCGGGACGTGAAGCAAGGGTATGCAAAATGTTCGAGTACTGTAATCGGTGACGTTGTGATAACGGCGGATAAAGGGATCTTTCATGCTGCAAAAGCAAATGGTTTGGAAACGCTGCTCATTCCGCCGTATTCGATCGGAATTGAGGTTTATGATACAGGATTTATCGGCGGTGCATCAGGCGTGATTGCAGAAAAGACGATTGGCTTTTTCGGGGATATTGACGTGTTTCCTGCAGGGAAACAGATCCGTTCGTTTTTGGAAGAACGGGGATTTTGCGTGATCAGTCTTGGTGAGGGAGAACTTTTTGATTACGGCGGACTTATTTGTGTAAATCATCATGCTTAAAAAGTTATAAAAAGGGACTCAAGCGATGCTTGAGTCCTTATTTTTGTTGATTCAAGAGCGGATTTATTGACGATTTTCATGATTTTGTGTTACAATATGGGCAGAAAAGCTTTTCCGAATTGATGACGAAAGGATTATGATGATATGTTTGATATGCAGAAGATCGGCAAAAAAATTGTGGCACTTCGCCGCGAAAAGAATATGACGCAAACGGAGCTTGCAGACAGATTGAACGTGAGCTTTCAAGCCGTTTCCAATTGGGAGAGAGGACAGTCGATGCCCGATATCTCCAAGCTTCCCGAACTTGCAGAAATTTTTGATATCTCCATTGATGAACTTCTTGGTGTGAAATCGAAATTTGTGGAATCTGTGGCGGACGGAAAAATGGAAGAATATCTGGATTCCGAAGAAGTTTCCACTGACGAGATCTCCGAGGCGATGCCCATTCTCATGCCCAATCAGGTGGAAACTGTTATCGAAAAAACAGATCCTGCGGAATTCGAGGATATCAGCGTTTTTCTTCCTTATATGAGTGAAGATGACGTGGCGGAGATTGCCATGGAGATGGCAAAGACGGGCAGAAGCGTAGAGGAGTTTCTCCCTTATATGGACGAGGACGATGTGGCAAGACTTGCGGAAAAGGCGATGGCGGTTGGAAAAAGCGTCGAATTGTTCTTGGCCTACATGGACGAAGACGATGTGGCAAGACTTGCGATGAAAGCTGCGGAAATGGGTAAGTCCGTGGAAATATTTTTGCCATATATGGACGAAGACGATGTCGGTAAAATGCTGAAAGCGTATTTGAAGCAACGAAACAAATAATTCCCTCATAACGGGATTTCCAAGGGGCAAGCCCCTTGGACGAGTGCAGGGCAGAGTCCTGCCGGAGTTTGAGGCAGCGCCTCAATTTCATCATAAAAAACCTCCGACGAGTGTCGGAGGTTTTTTGGTATCAGAGATTAACGTCGTTCTTCCAGTTGTCGTCGATCTCGCTGTACTGACGGGTATAGGTCTTGAAGATCTCGCGGATTTCAAGGAGATGTTCCATGGTGTCAGCTTCGAAAATGAGAACGAGTTCGGGCATATTGGAGGAAGCACGAACAAGGCCCCAGCCATGTTCAAACTGAACACGTGCGCCGTTGATATCACAAACTTTGCCGGGGTAAGCTTTTTTCATTTTTGTTGTGATCTCATCAACGATACCGTATTTTACGGTGTCACCGCAATGTGCTTTGATTTCGGGGGAGCAAACGTAGTGAGGGAAGGTTTCGATGATTTCAGAAACGGTTTCTTCACGGTTGGAGAGGTATTCTACGAGTTTTGCCGCTACGAAAACAGCATCGTCAAAGCCGT
>JBGVIG010000498.1:0-1536 GCA_045122995.1 Eubacteriales bacterium
TGGTGACAGGCGAATCGGTGATTCCCGCGGAAAGCTTTGCCAAGGTATTTCCCGTGCAAGGCGCAATGACGAGCATATCAAGGTCAATATCAGGGCCGATTGGCTCGGCTTCCACAATGGTATGGATCACTTTTCTGCCGCAAATATCCTCCACTGTTTTCACAATGTCAGCGGCATTTCCGAACCTGGTATCTGTGGTATAAACGCTATCATTCATAATGGGCAAAACGGAATTTCCCTCTGCAACGAGCGAACGTAAAATTTTCATAGATCTGGCAATCGTACAAAACGAGCCACAAAAAGCATATCCTATCATGATCTGATTCTCCAATTTCATATAATATCAAAAAAACGAGTTTCCAACACGGAAAGCACGGTATCTGCGATCACGGCGCCTGCTGTTTTCGGGCAATATTTTCCGGGAAGGGCAAGCGCATGGATCGTGCGCAGACCGATCTTTTCAGCATAAGTAAAATCGACACCGCCCGGTGCGGAAGCGAGATCCAAAATAAGCGCGTCACGGCGCACACCCGACAGCACGGAACGATCTAAGATCAGTTCGGGAACGGTGTTGATCAGCGTATCAAAATCCTTTGCGTATTCGGCAAGCGCAGAGATGTCTTGCGAATGATATCCCATACCTTCCGCTTCCGCCCGAATCTCTTCCCTGCGCGCAAAAACCGTGACCTTTGCACCTGCGGCATGAAAAAGTGAAGCGGTCGCACGTCCCACCTTGCCAAACCCCGTCACGCAAACGTGCATGCCGCGCACCGTGATATCCGTTTCTTTTAGGACGATGGCGAGCGCACCTTCCGCCGTGGGAACTGCATTTTTGACAGCAAAAAGCGTTTCCTTCGTATAATCAATCAAGCGTTTATCCGAAAAAGGCGCTGTTCTTCCTGCAAAAACGGGCGTATTCTCTCCGATCTCCGCAAGCAAGGAGGCAACGGAAACGCGCCCATTTGTGTTGTTTACTGCAATGCCGTCCTGTGACATGGGAAGCGGCAACAAAACCGCGTCTGCCTCGGCGAGCGAAAAAGCTTCTTCTCCAAAAAGAAAAACGCCCATTCCCTTTTTCCGAAGCGCGTCCACCGCCGCCAAAAGTCTTTGATCTGCACCAATCACAGCAAAATTTATCTCTTTCATCTACAAGTCTCCTTTTTTGCGCACAAAAACAATATATGCACGAGGCGCTAAAATCATTCCGATATTTTATTTTATTCAGTTTTTTTATTTTTGTGCATAGGAGTTGG
The DNA here is from genome assembly GCA_045122995.1 of Eubacteriales bacterium. GTDB lineage: Bacteria > Bacillota > Clostridia > Oscillospirales > CAG-272 > QALR01. The sequence continues at coordinate 1,254 of JBGVIG010000498.1, forward strand.
GGCTTTGCCCCAAACCACATCGGAGCGCCGCCCCGAACCCCGCCTAAGGGATTCTTCCCTTAGGAATCCCCAAAATAATCGAGGGAAACAACCTCAAAATTCGAGCCAAATAGCGCAACTTTATAAAAAAGAAAAACACCCTCACGGGTGTTTTCTTTGCTTTTATGCCATTTTGGACATTTCTCTCTGTGCCATAACGAGGTTATAGTAAATGCCTTGTTTTTCGATCAGCTCGTCATGCGTGCCGACCTCTGCGATCTTACCTTTATCCAGAACGACAAGG
>JBGVIG010000499.1:0-1599 GCA_045122995.1 Eubacteriales bacterium
AGCTCCATGATACCGGGAACGAATACGTCTGTACCGTCGCAAACAGCGTCAACTTCGACTTCCTTACCCTGGATATACTTGTCAACAAGTACGGGCTTATCTTCATCGATTTCAACGGCTGTCTTGAGGTAGTGGCGAAGCCCCTCTTCATCTGCCACGATCTGCATCGCACGGCCGCCCAAAACGAAGGACGGACGAACGAGAACGGGATAACCGATCTTTGCCGCCGCAGCAACACCGTCTTCGATCTTGGTAACTGCTTTACCCTCAGGCTGCGGAATGTTAAGTTCATGAAGAACCTTTTCGAAAGCATCGCGGTTTTCTGCCTTTTCGATCGCGTCACAGTCTGTACCGATGAGTTTTACGCCTCTTTCACGGAGCGGTTCTGCAAGGTTGATCGCAGTCTGACCGCCGAGAGAAGCAATAACACCGTACGGTTTTTCAAGATTGATGATATGCATAACGTCTTCCACGCAAAGCGGCTCGAAATAGAGCTTATCGGAAGTCGTGTAGTCAGTGGAAACAGTTTCAGGGTTATTATTGATGATGATCGCTTCATAGCCGGACGCCTTGATGGTCTTGATCGCATGAACGGAGGAATAGTCGAATTCAACACCCTGACCGATACGGATCGGACCGGAACCGAGAACGATGATCTTCTTTTTATCAGAAACGACAGATTCGTTTTCGTTTTCATAAGTGGAGTAGAAATAAGGAACGTAGCTTGCAAATTCCGCGCCGCAGGTGTCGATCATCTTGTATACGGGAACGATGTTTTCTTTCATGCGCAGATTGTAAACATCAATCTCAGGGCAATTCCAAAGTTTTGCGATAAATTTATCAGCAAAGCCCATCTTCTTCGCATCGCGAAGAACTTCCACGTCGCCTTTCGCCGCAGCAAGTTCTCTTTCCATCATCACGATGTTTTTGATCTTTTCAAGGAAGATCATGTCGATCTTGGTTGCGTTGCAGATAAGACCGATATCCACCTTGCGGCGAATGAGTTCCGCGATCGCATAGTAACGGTCATCGGTGCCCTGCACGATATAATTCATAAGGTACTCATTGGATTCGTTATCGAATTTCGGCATATAGAGATGGCAAACGCCGGTTTCGAGAGAACGAACCGCTTTGAGCCAACATTCTTCCAAGGTTCTGCCAAGGCTCATAACTTCGCCTGTTGCTTTCATCTGTGTGGAAAGCTTATTGTTCGCTGCCGCAAATTTATCAAACGGGAAGCGAGGAAGTTTTGCCACCACGTAGTCAAGGGCAGGTTCGCAAGCAGCAGGAGCATTTGCGAGCATGATCTCGTCAAGTGTCATGCCAACAGCGATCTTCGCAGTAACACGAGCGATCGGATATCCACTTGCTTTGGAAGCAAGCGCGGAGGAACGGGAAACACGGGGGTTAACTTCGATAAGATAATACTGGAAGGAGTGAGGATCAAGCGCGAACTGTACATTACAGCCGCCTTCTACTTTGAGCGCACGAATAATCTTGAGCGCACTTTCCTTGAGCATCTGACATTCCTTGTTGGTAAGTGTCTGGCTAGGGCAAACAACCACAGAGTCGCCTGTGTGGATACCGACAGGGTCAACG
>JBGVIG010000500.1:0-5028 GCA_045122995.1 Eubacteriales bacterium
CCGGATATGCCATGCCAACAACCTCATAGCCAAAAAGCGCCGAAAGTGCAAGTCTATCTTCTTCTACTTGACGGATCACTTCCTCATCGTTCGTTTTCGGCAAAAAGGGGTGTGTCAACGTATGCGCCGCCACCTCATGCCCGTGATAAACAGAAAGTGCCTCTTCTTTTGTCAATTTATCATGACGCACGGACACGCCGTTGCGCACAAGCTCGTTTTTACCGCCGAAAAAGCCCGAATTGACGTTAAACGTCGCTTTGAGCCCGTATTTATTGAATATTTCGACAAGACGCGCGTCTTGCGTTACACCATCGTCATAGCTAAACGTGATCGCTTTCATTTTTCCGTTCCACATAGTCGATCTCCTTATCTTCTTCAAGTTTATGATACCATCAGTATACCACACCGAGTGCCTTGGACGCAACCCCACGGGCAGTTGAATTGCGTGCATCAGCGATACATTTTTCACCTTGCGTTCGTCAATTTCCGATAAAACATGATCCGCAAAAAAATTCGCAAAAATCTATTGCGTTTACGGGATAAAAATGATATCATAATATATAATAGTGAAAAATTTGAATAAAAAATGAAAGGCGGCTTTCCACGATGAAACACCCGTTTATTCCCGATATGATGTTTGACTGCATTTATGATATCACTCCCGAATTTTTCGCGGAATGCGGTATTCGTGCTGTCGTGTTGGATATTGATAACACCCTCGTTACCTACGGTATGGCAAAACCGACACCCGAAGTCCTTTCGTGGATCGAATCTCTTCGCGCAGGCGGTCTTTTCGTCGCCATCGCTTCCAACAATCACAAAGAACGCGTGGAACTCTTCAATGAGGAGATCGGCGCTTTCGTTACATGGGAAAGCAAAAAACCTTTCGCAAAATCAGTTCACATGGCGGCAGAACATTTCGGTGTTAAAGAAAATGAGATCGCCATCATCGGTGACCAGATCTTCACCGACGTTTGGTGTGCAAGAAATGCAGGCTCGTATGCGATCCTTGTCGTGCCGCTCAAATATAAAGAAAATCTCTTTTTCCGCTTCAAAAGAATGTGTGAAAAACCGTTTATCCGTGCATATAAAAAGAAAAAAGCAAAAGCGCAAGGAGAAAATTCATGACTTTTGAAAGTCTATACATAAAAAATTTCGGCAAGCTATCGAATCAAAAACTTGTTTTTTCCGATGGCGTCAACATCATTGAGGGTGCAAATGAATCGGGCAAATCCACGATCTGCGCCTTTATCCGCTTCATTTTTTACGGACTCCCCTCTAAGACCGACGAAAAAATGCGCTACATCAGTTGGCATTCCTCCTCAGCAGGCGGCTCGCTCACCTTCCGTGAGGACGGTAAGCGTTACCGCATTGAACGAGAAGTCATCTGTGCGACAAACAGCGAAGGCAAACATTCCTTCCGTGAAAAATGCGCTGTTTACGATGCAGAAACCAACGTTGTCGCTATGAAAACCAACACCCCCGGGGAAACCTTCTTCGGTGTTTCCGCGTCTGTTTTTGAAAGCACCGTTTATATCCGCCAGAGTGCGGAAAGCAAGGTCGGCGGACACGCGCTGGGTGAAGAAGCAGAAAATATCCTCTTCTCTGCCAATGAAAGCATCAACACGAAAAAAGCACTCGCAAAGCTGGACAGCGCACGCGTTTTTCTGCTCCACAAAAACCGCCATGGCGGCAAGATCGCAGAAATGGAAGCGGAAAGCGAAGTGCTCGGCACAAAGCTTGAAGAAGCAAAAAAAGCAAGCGGCGACATCATCTATCTGGAAGGCACACACCGTCAGATCTCCGAAAAAATGGAAGAAAGCGAAAAGCGTCTGGCTGATGTGCGCGCCGAGCTTGAAAAATATGAATGCTATACCTTAAAAAAGACATACTTAAAACGCAAATCCGAAAAAGCACGTCTTGCGGAAACAGAAGAAAAGATCACCTCCTTGCGCAATCCGCCCGAACATGGCGGTGCAGACATCTGCGATGAAGATTTCATCGGTGAACTTGAGAAAAAGCAATCCGAGCTTGAGGTTTTGACCGCGCGCTATGCAGATGCGGAACAAAACTTAAAAAAAGCCAACCAAAAGCTTTCGGAAATGAGTGATAAGATCGCTATTTTTGAGCGTTTCGGTGCCAAGGGCGGCAAAGTCCGCGAAGAGCTGATCACCAGCATGCAAGCGATGCACGCAAAGCAAGCGGGCAAAAAAAGATTGATGGTTCTTTCGTTCCTTGTCGCCGCGATACTTGCTGTTTTGACAGGCGTGATCTTGCTTGTGCCGTTTGAAATCCCCATGCTTCTCAAGCGCATTTTGATGATCGCACTTCCGCTTTTTGCCATTGCTTGTGCCATCGTCGGCGCGGTATTCCTTTCCAAAAGCGCCAAGATCGGCGGTGAAATTCAGATCATCTGCAAAAAATTCGATTGCAAAAATTACGTGGAATTTGAAGAACTCGTGAGAGCCGCATCGGAAGACGAGCTTTATATGATCGCCATCACCGATGCGCGTGATGAAGCCACAGAAAACTTCCACGCCGCGTCACGCAACTTGGAAGAAGTCAGTGCCAGAAGCATTGAGATCCTTAGCGATTATGGATTTGTCATTTCCGGCGACACTGCATCTTCCCTTGCCGAAGCGCTTGCTCATTGCCGTGAAATGCGCACAGAGCTGATCAAATGGGAAGCTGTCCGCGCCGAACAAAAAGCGCGCATCGACGAGCTGGACGAATCGCTCGCGGCATACACACGCGAATATCTTCGTGCTGCTTGCCTTGCGGACTATGATGAAGAAGAAATGGCAAAGTTCAATCTTCCTGCCAAAAAACGCGAAAATGAATTTCTCACAGGGGCGATCCGATCGCAGACAGAAAAACTGCATCAGATCGAGGTAGAGCTTTCTGCACTGCGCGCTGTCAACATCAAACCGACAGAACTTGCAGAAGAAAAAGCTGCACTTGATGAAGAAATCGAAAAGCTTTCCGCAAAATGGAGCGCCTATATGCTCGCGATGGAAGCTTTGGAACAAGCCGGCGGCAAATTGCGCGAAGGTATTTCTCCCAAGATCGCCAAAAACGCGGGCAGAATGATGAAAGCCATGACCGACAGCAAATATGCCGAAATCGGTGTGGATCTGGATTTCGGACTTTCCTTCTCCGACGGTGCCGAAATGCATGATGCCGCTTATCTTAGCGCCGGCACGGGCGATCTTGCTTATCTTTGTCTGCGCATGGCACTCATTGAACTTCTTTATAAAAAAGCGATCCCGCCTTTCATTTTCGATGAAAGCTTCGCACGCATGGACGATGAACGTCTTCATCGCGTGTTGACACTGATCTCCAAATACGGTGAAAGAAGCTATCAAACCTTCCTTTTCACCTGTCATGGCAGAGAAAAGAACATGATGGCAGGCATCGGCGCACATTCTTTGCTCTCTCTTTGATATCGTGCTTGCTCACTTTTTTATCAAGGTGTGGTCATTTTGCACAAAGCAAAATTCTATTTGTAAATTTTTTTGATAAATTTCACAAAAGCCCTTTTCATCTGCTCTCTTATGTGGTATAATATACTCGTAAGAGAGCAGTCGCTTTTTTACAAATACCCGCGAAACGTGAAATTCTATGAAAACTACGATCCTTCTCAGACAAGTTACCATTGACGATTCTGTTCGCACACTCATCGAAAAGAAGATTGGAAAACTTGATAAGTTCTTCCTTGATAATGCTGAAGCGTTCGTAACGCTGAGCAAAAAACGCGAACAAGAGATCTTAGAACTGACGATCTCCGCCGCAGGCTCTCTCTTCCGCAGTGAAGTGGCAGGCCCTTCGTTCTGCCATGCTATTGATACAGCCGTAAATGTCATCGAACGCCAGATCCGCAAAAACAAAACCAGACTGGAAAAGAAACTTCGCGAAGGTGCATTCCTCGATGGCGGCGCTCTTTCCCCTGCTGAAATCGTTGAAGAAGAAACAGAATTCAAGATCCGCAAAAAATCTTTCGAGTTGAAACCTATGACCGCAGAAGAAGCGATCCTCCAGATGAATCTCATCGGTCACGAGTTCTTCGTTTATGAAGATCAGGACAGCGAAGCGATCTGCGTTGTTTACAAGAGAAAAGACGGCGCATATGGTCTTATCGAAACACATCATTGATCTGCACAAAATACCAAAGGGACGGTTTTCACCGTCCCTTTTCTTGTTGAGGCTCCGCCTCAAATTCCGCACGAGATTCCATCTCGTGGCTCTGCCTAAGGGACATTGTCCCTTAGGAATCCCGATGTAGGGGGTATGTTTTTGTCAGGTTCTCCAAGCGTGCCACATATCCCATATATCGCTCGTCCTCGCGAATCGGATCGAACCACTCCCAGCCGCGTCGATTGGCAAGGATACTATGCGCCACTTCAACAGACACAAACCCAAAGGACCAATAGTCCAGCATTTCATATGCACTTGAAAATTGGAAGAAGATACAATTTTCATTATTTTCGGGAATATAGATTTTCGCTTTCATCGTGATCGCAGGGGAAGAACAGCCGATAATATCCCCATCTTTCAGCGCCGCCACCTTTTCCACAAGGGAAACGGTGTCCTCCAAAGCAACGAATGCACCCTCTTTATCGCCTGTCGAAGCGAGATAACACGCATGGCGGAACCCCAAAGTTACACGCTGCGGCGCCCAAAGATCAATTCCGCCATCTGCTGTAATGGGGTGCATCGCATCAGGTATCACGCCACAAAGAGAATGAAGAAGCGAAAGTTGCACACGGCTTCGCCATAAGCTGTCCTCGGCGTTACGTTTCTTCCCACGATCAAACCAATCCCTATTCATCAAATCACGGATATTAACGAAGAAGTTTCTCTGCCGCATGATATCAGCCATCTCCCATTCCTTACGCGCAAAATAACGCTCCTGCAAGAGATGCTCTTTCGTAATGACCTGCATGGTCGCATTTTCTTTGAGAAAATCGGCAATATGCTCGTCGTCCTCCCACATTGCCATATAATGCACAACCGTATCCTTCGACCACT
>JBGVIG010000501.1:0-8241 GCA_045122995.1 Eubacteriales bacterium
TTATCCCGAATCTCCGGCAATGCGGCACGGACCGACCACAAAAAGTCGGGAAGCTCTGTTTTTTCTTCCGTCATGGTGACATGATGCAAAAGCGAGCGCACCGCACGAATATTGCCGCGATAAAATTCAAACGACAAAATATTTGCCGAACCACCTATATAGAGCGGCAGACCGTGCAAACGGTAACCAAGCGAGAGAGTCAAAACCTCGCCGTCATAAGAAAAACGCGAGATAAACAGCGTATATTCCGTATCCTGCGCCTTGATCGCATCAAGCTTATTTGCCAGAACGACAGCCGCACCCACACAATCAAAAATATCGGGGTCGCCATCGCCTGCCTGCGCACCGAAAAGATCATGCAAAGAGATCCCTGCGCCGTCAGGCGCGGTATACATCAGAAGACCGTTCGTTTTGATTTCCACGTTGCGGCCCTCGTCAAAATAAAAACGCGTGCCGTTTTCATCGGTATAGTCCGAAGCCTTTTCGGGATTGATATATAGTGTTTCCAGATAAGAAAGGCGCATCGCTTCATGATCCGCAAGCAAAACCTCATAGCTTTGCACGTCGATCGGAGCGTCCGATTGAAAGATCACCGTCGTATCGGTCGTCTTTTCGGAAAAGCCGTTGTTCAAAAGGAATCTGTCCTGCTCATAACGAGCAGAAAATTCATAAACGGAAGCGCCTTCTAATGTAGAGTATGCGAAATAAAAATTTTGGTTAAAGCTGATGTCCTCCGCCGCCTTGGGAATATAATCCGTCGTGTAGCGATAGTAGTTTCCCGAGGAATCTCTGGCGATCGCATAGAACGTATACCGCTCCGAAATGGAAGTCAATCCCAGAGGACCTTCAATGGTCGTCGTTCCGAGCAGCTCGTCCGGCACGATGAAGATCTCTTTGATAGATTCTCCCGAGATCCCGTCCGTGTCCATGCCTGCCATCATGCAGATCACAGATTTCGGCAGATCACAGAAATACGATGCGTAAAGATAATCCCCCGTCATCGCCTCAGCAAAAAGCGAAGCACCAAGCTCAGCGGAAAGCTTTTCCACTTTTCCCTTTTCAGAGAAAAGCTTTTCATAAAACAGCAAGAAGGATTCGTTCGCCGTCTGAAGCCCTTTTTCCGTGCAAAAGCCGAATCTTCCCCAATGGTCGGCGCAAACACCGATAAATTCCGGCAAACAATAGGAAGGCTCCAGATAACGGACGTACTGATATTTCACGGTTTCCCCGCTGATGGCGTCCATCTGTTCACGGGTGAAATCGTAGGAGCTCTGCCCTTGATAGGAAAGCATATAGATCGCACAAAGACAAACGAGCGATACAAGAAGCACGCCGACCAAGATATCCTTGAGCGTTTCCACAGCCCGATCTCTTCTTTTCATAAGCAGTTCTCCTTTCTTTTTATCTTTTTAATCGTTTTTCAGTATCGTTTGATACGGCAACAAAACGAAGACCTTCGTTCCCTTTCCGTATTCACTTTCCACACGGATCTCGCCGCCGTGGGCATCAAGAATCTCTTTCGCAATGGCAAGACCAAGTCCCGTGCCGCCGGCATCAGAGGTTCTCGCCTTTTCCACGCGATAAAAACGCTCGAAAAGACGGGGCATATCCGATTCGGGGATACCCATGCCGGTATCCGAAACGAGTATCTCCACGCCGCGTGTCAGCGGTCTTGCCGTCATGGCGATCTCACCGCCGTCCGCGGTGTATTTCATCGCGTTGGAAAGAATATTGATCATTACCTGCTGCAATTTTTCTTTGTCACCCGTCAGCTCATGCATAGCCGAGGGATAATCTTTCTTAAATGTATGTGAACGGCTCTTCGCTTCTACGCTCATCACATCATAAAGATGATCAAGGAAAGCGTTGGGCGAAAACGCTTCGATCTTCCACGCCGTTTTCTGGTTATCAAGACGGGAAAGCACGAGCAAATCGGAAACGATTCGCGTCATACGGTCACATTCCTCTACCGCCATATTGAGGAAATTATCACGAATCTCCGTATCCAGCGTAGGATATTCCAGAACCGTTTCCACAGCACCCTTGATGCTGGTCAGCGGCGTGCGGAGTTCATGAGAAACGTCAGCGACGAATTCTCTTCTGGATTTATCCAGCTCATAGCGGCTGGTGATATCGTGGATCACGCACATGATGCCGCTTACTTCTTCATTTTTTTCGATATAACGAAATTCCGCAAACGTGATATCCAGTGCTTTGCCGTCATAGATCACGTCGCGAACCACATGATTGCGGTTTTCTTGATATTTGCTCGAAACTTCCTTATAGTCAATGCGAAGCGCCTTGACCATTTTGGAAAAGCTGAGCCTATTCTGCCCCATGTAAACGCCTTCTCCATCAGTGCGGAAAAGATTTTTGGCAGTATTATTGATATGGATCAGCTTGCCGCTGCTGTCAAACGCCAGAACGGCATCATTGAGAAACATGAAAAGCGTTTCAAACTTCTGTCTTTCACCCGTGATGTCATCAAGCGTAGTCTTGAGTACGTCCTTCATATGGTTGAATGCCACGGTGAGCGTGCCGATCTCGTCCGCCGAGGTGGCAACGATCTCGTTTTCAAATTCCCCTTTGGCAACCTTTTGCACACCTTCCGTCAGATTCTGCACAGGCGAGGTGATCGCCTTGGAAAGGAAAAACGAAAGCAGAATCGCCACGGCAAGACCGATGAAAAGCGCCTGAATGATGATCTGAAAAACGATGAACGCAAAGGAACGCGCTTCATCTTGCGAGTCTTTGACGTAAATGATATCAGAATCACCGTTTTCCCCTTCGATATACACCGCATAGTCGATGTAATCTGTCCAGAATTTCTTTTCCGTGCCATTTTCACCCGTCATGGCGGAAATGATATTCGCGGTCTTTTCCAATTCCGCACCAAGCCAAGCGTCCGAACCGTCAAGGAAATTGCCGTTCATATCGAGAATATAATAGTTACGGTATTTGTTGATACCGAGCTGGCTCGAATAAGAGCGCAGGATCTCCTTTTGCTTTTCCGCAAAATGCTCGTCCTGCATGGCATCTATCAGCTCGCCGTAAAGCGTGCCGTCAGAATCAAAGGCAGTGTTCATACCGATAAGAAAGCTGTCGTTATAAAAATTATATGCGTTGCTGATCAAGATCGCGCCGATAGCAGACATCAGCGTGATCGTAAAAATGACAAAGATCAGAATGATCTTATAATGCAGATTTTTATACATTGCTGATTCCCCGCCGTCATCTCGGTATGTAGTAGCCTTTGGAGCGTTTGGTGATGATGTATTCCGGTTCCGCAGGCGTTTCTTCGATCTTGGCACGCAGACGGGACATCGTCACGTCTACGGTGCGGATACCGCCGTAATAACTCTCATAGCCCCACACTTTGAGAAGCAATTCTTCGCGTTCAAACACTTCGTCTACATGGGACGCAAGGAAATATAGAAGCTCATATTCTTTGTTGGAAAGCTCGATCTCTCTGCCGTTTTTGGTCACTTTATAGTTTTTGTTATCAATGACAAGCTCACGAATGACGATCTTATCTTCCGCTTCTGCCGCAGGCTGCACGCGCTCCACGACCTCGCCCGAATAGCGGCGAATATTCGCTTTGATGCGCGCAAGAAGCACCTTGATGGAAAAGGGCTTGGTCACATAGTCGTCCGCACCGATCTCAAGGCCCATGATCTTATCGTCCGCTTCCTCCTTTGCCGTCACCATGATGATCGGTGTGGCAAGTGTCTTTCGAACTTCGCGGCAAACGGAAAAGCCGTCACGCTTGGGAAGCATCAAGTCCAGCAAAATGAGGTCATAGTTTCCCGTCAGCGCCTTTTGCAAGCCTTCTTCTCCGTCAGAGGCAACATCACAAAGATATCCCGCCATCATCAGATTAACCTGCACGACCTGCGAGATCTTTTTTTCGTCCTCCACGATCAATATTTTTTTCTTAGTTTCCGCCATAACGATGTCCTTTCCTTTCGTCGAAAATCAAAATCCATTCATTATTTTGCGTCGCGGTAATATGCTACAACCAAGTCCACAACAAGGCCATAGCTTTTCACACCCGCAGGTTGATTATGTGTGGAAATATACGCATTGTTCACAGCCGAAGAAACCTTAGCGGCTGTATTCTCACGGTATTTATCAAAAAAGCCCGAATATGCCGCGTTTTCCCATCTTACCTCGTCGGGAATACGCGCGTTTGCTTCCTGCCAAAGATCTTTATTGGCAGAATGGAGATCGCTCATGATCTCGTTGAGGATATCCAGCGTACCCGCATAACGGACATAAGGATCATCACTCATGGAACAAACGAGATATGCCACGAAATTCGCTTCGTCCTCTTTCGTAATGCCGCGCTGATGTGCCATTTCATGCGCCGCAGAGCTGACCACGATGAAATCGGGATAGTTCACGTTCACGTTTGCTTCTCCCGTGAAGAAAGAATAGACGCCTGAGATATGGGTATATGTCCACGGCTCACTGAGAAGAACAGGTTTGGTTTCCGTGTGCATACGTTGAAATTCGGGATAGGTGTCGCAAAGCTTTTCATAAGCCGCATTGAGCTTATCATTCATCTCAAAATGAGAAAACGTCATGACAGAGTACGTCTTTTTCGGATAGCAGACCTCGGGGATATCCTTTTCGAGCTGATCGATGAGGATCATCGCCGTATCGTAAAGCTCTTCACCCGAAACGTCACGTCTTTCAAGTCCCACACGCTCGTCAACACCTTTACCGTAATAGCCCGTTCCGTATCCGAAAATAAACGCGGAATACACAAGAGAAGCGATCGCAAGGAAGCAAACCGTGCGACGCACGCCGAGGGTGATCGACTTTCTCGTCTGACGGAACACACTGCGCCCAATAAGAAAGAGCAGCACCGGTGACGTGATGAGCAGATATTCCGCCACGGAAAACGGCAAGGGGGAGGTCACCGTGGCAAGCAACGCACGAATGACCATGCCGGAGGTTCCATGGATCGCATCAGCAAAAGCCGCGTTCTTTTTTGCCACAGCTTCCGCAATCACAGCAAGCACAAATATACCGAAAAGAATCGCGCACCACAGAGGCACACATTCTTTAATTTTTTTCCATACTTTATTCATTTGAAAGTACCGCCTTTCAAGATTCATCTATTTATTATCATATCATATTACACGCTTTTTTTCAATAGTTTTGTCCGACTCCGAAAAACAGATTCTCCCAAAATCCAAAAAAATCTTGTTTTCATTTTCCGTATATGGTAAGATAATATCAACGATGAAAAGAAAGGAAAAATCATCATGCACGAAAATCATCGCGACCGCGTGAAAAACCGCTTTCTTTTAGAAGGACTGGATCATTTTGACGCACATAACGTCCTGGAACTGCTCCTTTTTTATTCCATACCGCAAAAAGACACCAACGAGATCGCCCACCAGCTTATCAATCGCTTCGGTTCACTCGCGGGTGTTTTTGACGCGCCTTTCGAAGATCTGACCCAGATGCCCGGCATCAAGGAGCATTCCGCCACGCTCTTAAAGCTGATTCCCGCCCTTTCCCGCAGATATGCTTTGGAGAAAAACCGCGGTATGCAAAGTCTTACCTCTCTCGAGCAAATTGGAAATTTTCTGATCGATCGCTACGTTGGCATCACAGACGAAACGGTTTTTCTGCTTTTATTGGATAATAAATTCAAGCCCATCGAATGTGTGAAAATTCATGAAGGTTCTGTCAATTCCTCTGCGATCACACTGCGAAAGCTCGTGGAAACCGCACTTTTCAAGCGCGCTTCCATGGTCGTTCTGGCACACAACCACCCGGGCGGCGTACCGATCCCTTCGGGCGATGATCTTTTCACCACGCGTGAGGTAGCAAAAGCCTTCAATCTTTTAGAGATCAAATTTCTCGCGCACATTCTTGTAGCAGACGATAAATTCGTCAACATCTACGAGGGATAGTTTTACGCCAAACTTTTCTTTGCGAAAAGAAAAGTTTGGATCAAAAGAAACGAATTGCAAATACCATCATTTCCCTTTTGCAGGTGCAGGACGGCGTCCTGCGAAAAAAAAGAACTAAGAACGGCACGGATTTTTCCGTGCCGTTCTTAGTTCTTTATATTTTTTTGGAGAATCCTATTGATAGGAGATTAGTCTGCGTTATTTTTTGCGTCTTCGATGATCTTCTGTGCAGCCATCATCGGAACTTCTTCATAGCCGAAGAAGCTGAGCGTGTAGGAACCTCTGCCCTGTGTCATCGCGCGGAGCTGGATCGCGAAGTCGACCATTTCAGCCATCGGTGCTTCTGCTTCGATGACCTGTTCGCCGCTCTTTGCAGTGGGCTCCATACCAAGCACTCTGCCGCGGCGTTTGTTGATCGCGCCCATGATATCACCGAGCATGGTGCTGGGAGCGTATACGAAAAGTTTGCCCATCGGTTCGAGAAGAACGGGGTTCGCCTTCGGGATGCCATCTTTATATGCCAAGCTTGCAGCAATCTTGAACGCCATTTCAGAGGAGTCAACCGTGTGGTAAGAACCGTCAGAGAGGTCTGCACGGAGATTTACCATCGGGTAACCTGCGAGAACACCCTTCTGCATAGATTCGAGAAGTCCCTTTTCAACAGCGGGATAGTAGTTCTTCGGAACAGAGCCGCCGACAACGGACTGTGTGAATTCAAGCCCTTCAGCAAAACCGGGCGCGAATGTGATCTTAACATGACCGTACTGACCGTGACCGCCGGACTGTTTCTTATGCTTGCCTTCAACAGTAACTTTACCCTTGATGGTTTCGCGGTAAGCGATCTTGGGAGCGGAAAGCACAACGGATACGCCGAAACGAGCTTTGAGTTTCGCCATGGTTACATCGAGGTGGATATCACCCTGACCGGAAACAAGGAGCTGCTTGGTTTCTGCGTTGTTTTCAAACTTCAAGGTAAGGTCTTCTTCCAAAAGCTTATTGATACCCATAGAGATCTTATCTTCATCGCCCTTTGCCTTGGGAGCAACAGCCATCTGATAGAAAGATTCGGGATATTTGATTTTCTTATAAGGAAGCGGATTTTCCATCTGGGAAAGTGTATCGTTGGTATTGGTATTATTGAGCTTTGCGGTCATACCGATATCGCCCATGGAGAGCATTTTGACTTCGGTCTGCTTCTTGCCGCAAACGGTATAGATGCGGGAAAGACGTTCGTCTTCGCCTGTGGTGAGGTTCTTGAGAGTGGAATCTGCGTAAAGTTCGCCACCAATGACCTTGAAGAAGGACATCTTACCAACGAACGGGTCGGCAACAGTCTTGAATACAAAGAGAGATGCGGGACCGTGTTCACGAACAGGGCGTTCGAATTCTTCGTCGCCGTCAACAACGATTTCCGCTTTGTGATATACGGGACTGGGAAGCGTGTCAACGATTACGTCCATCAAAAGACGTACGCCGCAAAGGTTTGTTGCAGAACCGCAGACTACGGGTGCGATATCACCGCGGAGGATACCGTCATGGAGAGCCTGAACGATTTCTTCCTTGGAGATCGCTTCGCCTTCGAAGAATTTTTCCATGAGTTCTTCGGAAGTGGAAGCAACAGCTTCGTGGAGCATTGCACGGCAGGTATTGATTCTTTCTTCGTTACCTGCGGGAATTTCGATAGGCTGACCGTCTTTACCGTGTGCGAAAGCAACGGCTCTGTTGTCGATAAGGTCGAGAAGGCCAACGATATCGTCGCCTACCATAAGCGGAATAACAACAGGGCAAACGGAGCTGCCGAATGTATCGTGCATCTGTTCAAATACACGTCTGAAACGTGCTTCGGGGTCATCACATTTATTGATAAAGAATGCGCGAGGCATCTTATCTTCACATACCATATCCCAAGCGAGCTCTGTGCCGACTTCAACGCCTGCTTTACCGTCAACGACGATGAGTGCGCTACCTGCAACGCGGAGTGCCTGTTTTGCTTCGCCGACAAAGTCGAGATAGCCGGGAGTATCCATGATATTGATCTTTGTACCCTTGTGAGTTACGGGCGCGATCGTTGTGGAAAGGGTAAATCCACGCTTGATCTCTTCCGGATCATAGTCGCAAACGGTGTTGCCGTCAGAAGGCTTGCCGAGTCTGTCCGTTTCTCCTTTTACATAAAGCATCGCTTCCGCAAGGGAAGTCTTACCGCTCGAACCGTGACCGAGCAAACATACATTGCGAATATCGCGAGAGTGAATTTTTTCCATGATAATCATTCCTTTCCGATTTACCGAAGAATCAACGAGGGGACTTTGCC
>JBGVIG010000502.1:0-5144 GCA_045122995.1 Eubacteriales bacterium
TGCTTTTTCTTTCAAAAAGAAAAAGTATGAGTATCTCTTTCAAAAACTAAATTTTCTTAAAAATAAAAAACCTCATGAAAATAATAATACAAAACATTCGCGCGGTGGCAGACGGCGCGGAAGCGGAAATTTCACTTGAAATTTTCGGTGCGGAAGAAAACGTTCAGCAGATGAAAGGGAAAATTGCCGCTTTCATGCTTCATGATCTGGAGCTTCCCTCGCAACTGATTCAGCCGATAGAGATCAGTCGGGAAAGATGCGAAAGTCTGATCTATTCGATGCAAAAAACGTCTGCAATCAAGAAAGGAATTGTATTTCTTGAATACGCGAAAAACACCAGAAGAACCTTGAAAACAAAGCTTGTGCGAAAGGGCTTTTCTCCGGAAATCGCTGAAGACGCTGTGGAATATCTCGCAGAAAAAGGTTATATCCGTGAGGAAAATGATGCGTTGCAATTTGCCGAAACATTGGCTGTGCGCCGTCACTTTGGAAAAAATCGCATCAAAAAAGAGCTTTTTGCCAAAGGATATACCTCCGACATCATTGCTGACACGATAGAAGAACTGGACGTGGATTTCGCAAAAATATGTGCCGAAAGGATATCTTCCATGGGTGCGGAAGATGCTTTTTCCAGTCCCGAAATGAAAAGAAAAAATACGGCAGCTCTCCTTCGATATGGCTTTTCTTATGATGATATCCGTGAAGCAATGGTCATCTTAAAAGAATATGACGAATAAAATTTAATGACAATAAACATGGGAATGAAAGATTTCTCGGAAAGGAATTTTCTATGCAACTGAAACTCAGCAAATACATTGAGGAACACGCAAGTGAGATGGTTGCCAATCTCTCCAAACTTGTTGCGATCCCCAGCGTGAAAGGTGAACCGGAAGAGGGTATGCCTTATGGTAAGGAGAACGCACGCGTTCTTGCAACTATGCTGGAAATGGCAGAAAAATACGGCTTTTCCGTCAACAATCACGAAAATTACGTCGGTACGATCGATTTTGATCCCTCGAAAGAAACAACGCTCGGCGTTCTTTGCCATCTGGATGTTGTTCCCGAAGGCACAGGCTGGACAAATCCTCCTTATACCTTGACACTCAAGGGCGGCAAGCTTTACGGCAGAGGTTCTGCAGACGATAAAGGCCCTGCGATCGCTGTTTTGTATGCGATGCGCGCACTTCGTGAATGCGGTTATTCGCTTTCCAGAAACGTTCGTTTTATCGTTGGCTGTGATGAAGAATGTGGCTCTTCTGACCTCGTTTATTATCGAGGAAAAGAACAGCTTCCTCCTTACGTTTTCACACCCGACGCAAGCTATCCCGTGATCAACCTTGAAAAAGGTCACATTTTTGCGGAAGTTGGTGCAGATAAGACTTATGTGGGCGGTGAAAAGACCATTATCAGCGCACATGGCGGTGTTGCGACCAATGCTGTTCCCGAAAAAGCATACGCAACTCTTCGCGGTTTTACAAAAGCAGAAATCATGGAAGCTTTGAAGCTTCTCCCCGAAGGCGTTACCGCAAATCTTGTGGAAAAAGGCGATCTGACTGACGTCACCATCAATGGTGTCGCAGCGCATGCTTCCAATCCTTATGGCGGCAAAAATGCAGTTACTGCACTTTTCAAAGTGCTCGGCGCACTTGACACCGCTGATGACCGCGCAAAATTCTTTGCAAATCTTACAAAAGTTCTCGTTTATGGCGAAGGTGACGGCACTTCTCTTGGCATCAAAGTAAGCGATGCGAAATCCGGCGCGCTTACCTTTGTTTTCAGCGTTTTCAATTTTGAAAACGGTAAATTCACAGGTAAATATGATATTCGTTTCCCCATTTGTGAAAATTGTGCTTCTATTCGCGCAAAATGCGAAAAAGCACTTGCAACCGCCTGTCTTTCCATCACCGATTGGAAGGGCAAAGAACCTCACTACGTTGATGAAGAAAGCGATTTCGTGCAGGCACTTCTTTCTGTTTACACAGAAATGACAGGCAAACCCGGTCACTGCATCGCGATCGGCGGTGGCACTTATGTGCATGAAGTTCCCGGCGGCGTTGCATTTGGTGCAGAATTTATTGGTGAGGACGCACACATTCACGGCGCAGATGAATATATCTCCCTTGAAAACCTCATCATCAACGCAAAAATCTTCGCAGAAGCAATTCTTCGCATCTGTAAATAAAAAAAGAGCGACCTTAAGGTCGCTCTTTTTTTATTGATATTGGGGCTTACCCCAAACCCCAGCAGGATTTCACCCTGCACCCACACAAGGGACTCGTCCCTTGTGGATCTCATTTTGTAAATTTTACGTCATCAAACCATTCACATCGGGATTCCCAAGGGATATTTCCCTTGGGCGGGTTTCGAGGGCGGTGTCCTCGACGGAGTTTGAGGCGGAGCCTCAATAAAAAACCCTCCAAAAGGAGGGTTTTTCGATTATTTCGCGTATTCAGCAACGCGGCTTTCGCGGATCACGTTGACTTTGATCTGACCGGGATATTCAAGCTCGGATTCGATTTTGTTTGCAATGTCGCGAGCAACTACGATCATCTGATCGTCGCCAACCATTTCGGGTTTAACCATGATACGAATTTCACGGCCTGCCTGAATGGCAAAGGATTTTTCAACGCCGGGGAAGCTGTTGGAAATTTCTTCGAGCTTCTGAAGACGTTTGATATAACTGTCGAGGTCTTCACGGCGTGCGCCGGGACGTGCTGCAGAAATGGCATCGGCAGCCTGAACAAGAACAGCGATAACGGTCTGTGCTTCCACGTCACCGTGGTGAGCTTCGATCGCGTGAATGACATCTTTGTTTTCTTTGAATTTACGAGCAATTTCCACACCAAGCTGGATATGAGAACCTTCCACTTCCTGTGTGAGAGCTTTACCAATATCGTGGAGAAGACCTGCACGACGAGCAAGGGTGCTGTCAAGACCGAGTTCATTTGCCATGATGCCTGCAAGGTATGCAACTTCTACAGAGTGTGTGAGTACGTTCTGACCATAGCTGGTACGGTATTTGAGTCTGCCAAGGAAACGAACAAGATCGGGGTGGAGTCCGTTTACACCGGTATCAAATGCGGCTTTTTCACCTGCCTGCTTGATGGCAGCTTCCACTTCACGATGTGCTTTTTCTACCGTTTCTTCGATGCGAGAGGGGTGGATACGGCCGTCGGAAATGAGTCTTTCAAGGGTAATGCGTGCAATTTCACGGCGAATGGGATCAAAACAAGAGAGTGTGATCGCTTCGGGTGTGTCGTCGATGATGAGATCAACACCTGTGAGGGTTTCGATCTTGTGGATATTACGTCCTTCTCGACCGATGATTCTGCCTTTCGTTTCATCGCTGGGGAGCGGAACAACGGAAACGGTGGTTTCCGAAACCTGATCCGACGCGAGTCTTTGAATAGCAAGAGAAATAATATTTTTCGCTTTTTCGTCCGCGGTGTCATGAAGTTCGCTTTCGATCTGCGCAAGCTTCACAGCCGCTTCGCGTTTTGCTTCTGTTTCAATTTTAGATACGAGTTCTGCTTTTGCACTTTCAGAAGTATATCCCGAAATTTCTTCAAGCTTTGCAAGCTGGTCGGCTTTGATCTGTTCGATTTCCGCTTGCAATTTTTCATTTTCGCGGATCTTTTTGTTCAAAGCTTCATCTTTGCGCTCGAAGTTTTCGAGTTTGCGTTCGAGAGTTTCTTCTTTTGCGAGTGCTTTGTTTTCAAGGCGTACAAGTTCTTGGCGGCGTTCTTTATATTCGCGGTCAGCTTCCGTTTGCATCTTCAAAATGTTTTCTTTGGCTTCCACGGTCATTTCTTTGCACTTGGCTTCGCCTGCTTTGATCGCTTCATCTTTGATTCGTTCTGCTTCTTCTTTTTCTTTTCCGATGAAGTTATCCGTTTTGTTCTTTTTATGATTAAAAATAACAATTCCGACGATAGCACCAACGATAACGCCAACTGCAATACCGATAATTGCCGAGATTATGTATTCCATTTTATACAGCACCTCCTTTTCTGTCTTTGCGATTTATTAAATTTTATGCCATGGTTTTTTCACTAAATGCAATCCTACCCAACATAATACTTATATTATAATATACAGATGAAATATTGTCAAGTCTTTTTTCTTTTCGCAAAAATATACCCCTATAAAAGAAAAACCTCCCTGAAAGGGGAGGTTTTCGTTGTAAACAAATTACTGTTTGGTGTAAGTGATAAGACCGATGGTGATGGTGCCTGCGTCTTTATCTTCCTTGAAGGTCTTGTTGGTAACTTCGTAGGTGGAAGCATCGGAATCTTCGAAGGACATGGAGATGGTCATGGAACCGTCTTCAGCTTCGGTGATTTCGTAAGTGCCATCGTATTCTGTGGTGCTGGAGTTGCCGAGCAAGGTTGTGGTAACGGTAACGGTTACTTTGCTGCCGCTGAAGGTGTAGGAAGTCTTAGCGCCTGCAAGACCGCCGAGATTACCGCCTGCAACGTATGTACCGGAAAGAGTTTTGCCGCAGGAAGCGAAAAGAACACAAACCATTGCTACAACGAGCACGAGAGAAAGAACTTTTGCAAATGTTTTCATAGGGAAATACCTCCGTTGTTAATAATTTATTTACATAATTATTATACTAAAAAGGGATATTTTTGTCAATATACAAAAGCAGAAAACTGATAAAAACGTAAACGAAAATTTGACAAATTTTTTTAAAAAGATATTGCAAAACAAAACAAAATGTGGTATCCTATGCAATGTAAACAATCAAAACGCTGTGAAAAAGCGGCTTTGTACGAAAAAAACGCAGGAAACAGAGAGTCTTGCCTCGGGCTGAAAGCAAGTCCCCGCGTCGCACATCGCCTTTCGCTTCGGAGCGGTCGCCGTGAAAATAAGTAGCGGTGAACGGTTTGCCGCCGTTACGTGGCAGAAGAGTGTCCGCTTTTTGCGGAAATTCGGGTGGTACCGCGGAAGTATTATACTCCCGTCCCTTTTTGTGGACGGGGGTTTTTTGTTTTCCCCGTCAAAAACATCATTCTATTATAAATTGAAAGGAAATCATCAACATGAAGCAGTTGCTTGAACAGATCCGCCAGAAGGCGATCGCTGAGATCGAAGCCGCAGATGACACAGAAGCGCTCCGCGTGCAGTATCTTGGCAAA
>JBGVIG010000503.1:0-1710 GCA_045122995.1 Eubacteriales bacterium
GAGTGTTCAGAGCGAAAGTGAGAACACTCGATTTTTTGTTCATGAATACTTTTTCGGAGCAGATAAGTCTGCTCTTTTTTTATCTCATTTTCAAAATTGACTATTGTTTTATGTTTGGTTTAGGTATATAATAAAATAAAAAAAGTAAGCGCTGGCAAGGAGGATCATCTATGCAACATATCAAAGACTTTCCGAAAACTACGCGTCCCGTACGTGTTATTCAGTTTGGTGAAGGTGGCTTCTTACGTGGATTTGTTGATTGGATATTGCAAAAGCTTAACGATCAAGGACTTTTCAACGGCAACGTTGCTGTCGTTCAGCCCATCAAGGACGGCATGTGTGATGTGCTTTCGGCACAAAACGGTCTGTATACGCACATCATTCGCGGTACGGAAGGCGTGGAAAAGACCATTGTGGACGTCATTTCGCATTGTGTCAAACCGTATGAAGATTTCGAAGCTTATCTTTCGCTTGCAGAAAATCCCGATGCACGTTTTATCGTGTCCAACACCACCGAAGCAGGAATTGAATTCCGTGCCGATGACAAGATGACAGACACTCCTCCGACAAGCTTTCCTGCAAAACTGACGTTGCTTCTCAAGCGTCGCTTTGATCTGGGTCTTGCGGGCTTTATTTTGCTCCCGTGTGAGCTGATCGACCGCAACGGCGATAATCTGAAAAAAACCGTTCTGCGCTATGCCGATCTTTGGGAGCTTGACGAAGCTTTTATCACATGGATCGAAAATGAAAACATATTCTGTAACACTTTAGTAGATCGCATTAACACGGGTTATCCCAAAGATGAAGCGGTCGATATCGGATACGAAGACAATATGATCAACACCTCGGAATTTTTCCACCTTTGGGTGATCGAAACGTCGTATGACATTGAAAAAGAATTGCCTTTTTCGAAAGCAGGCCTAAACGTGATCGTTACGGAAGATGCCTTGGAGCGATATCGCACCAGAAAGGTGCGTATTCTCAACGGCGCGCACACCTCCATGGTACCTTACGCACTTTTATCAGGACTTGATACCGTTCGTTCCTGCATAGAGGACAAAACCATGTCGGAATTTTTGCGCGTGTGCCTGTTTGAGGAGATCATTCCCTCGCTGGATATGCCGCGCGAAGAGCTTTTGGAATATGCGGAAAGTGTTTTGGTGCGCTTCTCCAATCCTTATATCAAACATTTTCTTTCTGCCATTTCACTCAATTCCGTCAGCAAATTCCGTGTGCGTGTGCTCCCTTCTATTCTCTCTTACATAGAAAAATTCGAAAAAAAACCACGCCATCTGCTCTTCTCTTTTGCGAAATTGATCGAGTTTTATAAAAACGGAATGCCAAGCGATGCACCGGAGATCATAGATTTTATGAAAAAAGCAACGATTGCGGAGATTCTTGCCAACACCGAATATTGGGGTGTTGATTTGAGGGGATTGACAGAGGAGGTTGAATCCTATGCAAATACACACCAATGACAATGTAGAAGTGCGTCAGGACGGACAAAAATACGCACTGACAAATATTGCAAGCGGCGAAAACGTCATCAAGTATGGCTTCCCCATCGGTCACGCCAAGCGCAATATTATGAAAGGTGAAATGGTGGATCCCACAAATATTTCTTCCAATCTTTCGGGAACGGGCGAATGGCATTACACCCCCACAGCCACCGTCCCTGTCGGGACCAAGAGTGGTACTTTTATGGGATAT
>JBGVIG010000504.1:0-2326 GCA_045122995.1 Eubacteriales bacterium
CGACCTTCATTCTCTCGGTCAGTTCATTCAAGACGGCTCCAGAATTATGTTTGAAACCGTTATCAACGTGGATATCGACGATGGCTTTACCGTTCCCACCGATGCAGAAGACGGTGACGGTCTGAACTTCCTCGCAGGCAAGACTGTAAACTTTGTTAACGGCAAAGCTCACGACGGCACGATCCTTGCGCATACCGACGGTTCCGTTGCGAACCTTGATATCACGCTCACTTCTCGCAGTGCGTTCGATTTCGGTTACCTCGTATACTTCTTTGAAAAAGCTTGCGCGGTTTCCGGTTACGTTCTCGGTGTTAATCCCTTTGACCAGCCCGGCGTAGAAGCTTACAAGAAAAATATGTTCGCGCTTCTCGGCAAACCCGGCTATGAAAAAAGCCGTGAAGAGCTCGAAGTTCGCCTTGCGACCTTGAATTGATTATTTTGCATAATAAAAAGCACGAGCGTAACTCGTGCTTTTTGTTTCGGGAGGGAATATTTTGAATATCTTAAAAGGAAAATATCTCGCCTTGATTTTTGCTGCGTTTCTTTTGATCTTTTCGATAATGCTTTGGTTTCCCGACAGTGTGGGACTGCCTGCGATTTTTCTTGCGCTCATCTTACTTGGGCTTGGCGGTTTTGTCTTTTTTGTCCGAGGAAAACGAATACTTACGCGAAAACGCGCGGTGGCTCTCTTTTTGCTTTTTTCTGTTGCGGTGAGTGGGGCTTTGGTGTCAGGATATCTTTTTGTGTCGCGCACGCTCCTGCCGATCACTGCGCTTTTTGATGACACGGTACATAGCGCTAAAGGCTACGTGGACGAGGTGCTTTATGAGAAGCCGTTCGGTGCTTCTTATCGTATTGTGTTGGAAAGTGTGGACGGCATTTCGCAAAACGGAAAGGTAAATTTGGAAACGCCGTACGGCATGGGATTTTCCGCAAATGAAAAGATCAATTTTGACGGTGTTTTTTCCGAATTGACGGGAGAATATGCTTCCTATTATCGCTCACGCGGTGTGTATGCTGACGTTTGGGCAGATCAAGCCGATGCGATTGGTATGCGAGAAGCACCGATGCGCACTTTTTTAGAAAAGATCCGAGGGTATTTCACTAATAAATTTGATACTTATATCGGCGGAGAAGAAGCAGGCTTTGCTGCGGTGCTTCTCATCGGAGAAAAGGAAAATCTTTCAGGTGGGACGAAGCTTGCTTTTCAGCGGATCGGCATCTCGCATTTGCTTGCTGTTTCGGGACTGCATCTTTCCGTCATTGTCGGCGGCTTTGATCTTTTGCTTCGCAGTTTGACTGTTCCCAAACGAAAAAAGAATGTGTTTTTGATCATGTTGGCGCTGTTTTTTGCGGCGATCTGTGGTTTTTCCGCATCGGTGATGCGTGCGGGGGTTATGCTTTGTGTTTTGTATTTCGGGGAAGTGATCGGGGAAAAGAGCGATTCTTTGACTTCGCTTTTCTTTGCGGCGTTTCTGATCGTTTTGGTACGCCCGTCAGCTGTCTATGATGCAGGGCTTTGGCTTTCCTTTTTCTCCACACTGGGTATTCTTTCCATGATGCCGTTTTGCAGTACGCTTTTTATCTCAAACAAAGAAGAAACCACAGTTTCCCGTTTTTCAAAAAAGCTTTTGCGCACGTTTATCTCACTTTTGGCGATGAATTTCACGGCGCTGTGCTTTACGATGCCAATAACGTATCTGCTTTACGGCGGTGTTTCGCTGATTTCGCCGCTTGCAAATCTCATTTTTGTCCCGGTGGTGCAGATGCTCCTCTGTCTTACGGCAGTTTTTGCAGTTGTTTCGCCACTTTCTTTTCTTGCGATGCCGCTTGGCAGACTTTGCGCAGTTTTTATCGAGAAGATAATGGCACTCGCGGAAAGACTTTCGGACATCGAAGATATTCATATTTCGATACGTTATCCGTTTGCAAAATATATCATTTTGGCACTTGTGATCGGCGTCATGATAGTGCTTTTTCTCAAAAAGAGTAAGCCAATTTATATGCTTGCGGTATTCGGTGTCTGTGTCCTTTCTTTTGGTGCTTGCTATGGCGTATATCAAGGTGTGACGGCAGACCGTACGCAGGTGATTTTGGAAACCAACGGAAAAAGCGACATGTTGGGCGTCATCTGCGAAGGGGAAACGGTGCTTTTGGATATCACAACAGGTGGCTACACCGTGGCAAAGGAAGCGGTGTCTGCGCTGGAGAAATCTTACGTCTGTGAGATCGATGCGCTTATTTTGACACATCTGCATTTTTATCACGCAGGAACGATTTCCCGTCTTGCGGAAACGTTAAAGCTTCATCGGGTCGTGATTCCGTC
>JBGVIG010000505.1:0-5728 GCA_045122995.1 Eubacteriales bacterium
TAATAAACTCCTTTTTGCGAGAGCAGCTCTTCGTGATTGCCGAATTCACAGATCTTGCCGCCGTCAAGAACGATGATCTTGTCCGCATCGCGAATGGTGGAAAGACGGTGTGCGATAATAAGCGTGGTTCTGCCTTTCATCAAATTGATCATCGCTTCCTGAATGCGCATTTCCGTGCGTGTGTCGACGCTGGAGGTCGCTTCGTCAAGAATCAAAATCTTCGGATCGGCAAGCACTGCACGCGCGATGGAAAGAAGCTGACGCTGACCGTTACTGATGTTGCCACCAGATTCTGCAAGCATGGTTTTGTAGCCGTTTGGCATACGGTTGATAAAGCGTTCTGCATTGGCGGTTGCCGCAGCTTCACGGATCTCTTTGTCGGTAGCGTTGAGCTTGCCGTAGCGGATATTGGCACCGATGGTATCGGTGAAGAGAACGGTGTCCTGCAAAACGATGGCAATATTTTTGCGCAAGCTGTCTTTGGTGATGTGACGGATATCCATACCATCAAGGAGGATCTCGCCCGAATCCACTTCATAAAAACGAGTGAGCAGATTGATGATCGTGGTCTTACCCGAACCCGTTTTACCTACGATGGCGATCTTCTGACCTTTTTCCACTTCCAGACAGAAATCCTTGAGGACAGGCTCGCCCGGTACATAAGAGAAATCTACATGACGGAACGAAAGCTTGCCGCCTGCCATTTCAGGGGTGAGGGTGGTTTTGCCTTTATCGATCTCGGAGGGTTCGTCCATGATCTCAAACACACGCTCTGCACCAGAAACTGCGTTGAGGATCGAGGTGAACTGGTTGGCGACTTCGTTAATCGGACGGGTAAACTGCTTGGAAAGCTGTGTGAAAAGAATTACCGTTGTTACGCTAAAACGTCCGTTGATCGCGAAGATGACACCGAAAATGACGATGAGCAAGAAGCCAAGATTATTTACAATATTCATCAGTGGCCCCATGACACCGCCGAAGATCTCTGCTTTGATACCTGTTTTGCGAAGCGCATTGCTCGTTTCACCGAATTCACGTTTGATGATATCCTCGCGAGAGAACGCCATGATCGTGCGGTAGCCCATAACGCTTTCTTCTACTTGCGCATTTAGCTTGCCGAGTAATTTTTGCTGCATGAGGAAGTAACGGCGTACACGCTTTGTGACGAACGATGTGATGCAAATGGTGAGCGGGATCGTCACAATGCTGATGAGTGTCATTTCCCAGCTGTGATAAAGCATGATGCAAAGCGCACCGACGATTGTGATAAGGCTGGAGATCAGCGAAGTGACGGATTGAGAAATGGTATTGGAAACGTTTTCGATATCATTGGTCATGCGGCTCATGATATCGCCGTGGGGGTGGTTGTCGATATATTTGATTGGAAGCTTTACAATTCTCGCGAAAAGATCATTTCGCATCGTGCGAACCGTCGTCTGCGAGAGCTTCGCAGAAAAACGGCTTTGAATGAACGAAAAGAGCGAGGAGCAAGCGTAAAGACAGCCGAGCAAAACGAGGATCTTCGCCATGGAAGTGAAATCTATGACGGGTTTGCCGTCCACGATCTCCATTTTACCGCCTGCGGAGGTGACGGTGAGAAAATCGAGAGCCTTTTTTTGCAACGTGGGCGAGAGCAAGGAAACGCTCGCCGTTGCGATCACGCAAACGATCATGACGAGAAGAAGGATCTTGTTTTTACCTATGTAGGTGAGAAGTCTGCCCACGGTTTTTTTGAAATTCTTAGGTTTTTCCACGACCATGGGGCCGCGTCGTCTGCCGCCGGGCATACCGGGAGGACCACCCATCGGCGCATTTTGGTCACGGTTTTTGTTCGGAGCGTTATTCAAGATCTTCACCTCGTTTCAATTGGGATTCATAAATATCGCGGTAGACAGGGCTGTTTTCGAGAAGGTATTCGTGGTTGCCTTCTGCCGCCACGGTGCCGCCGTCAAGGACGATGATGCGGTCTGCGTTCATCACGGAAGCAACACGCTGTGCGATAGTAATGACGGTGAGATTGCCGAGCTTTTCGCGCAATGCTTTCTGAAGCTTGGCACTGGTCGTTAGGTCAAGCGCGGACATGCTGTCGTCAAAAAGAAGAACATCGGGCTTTTTGAGAAGTGCGCGTGCAATGGAAAGACGCTGTTTCTGACCGCCCGAAAGGGAAGCACCCTTTTCTGCAATCATGGTATCATAGCCGTGTGCGAATTTGCCTATGAACTCGGAAGCTTGTGCGATCTCTGCGGCTTCGCGCAGTTCTTCATCGGTGGCGTTTTCATTGCCCCAGCGCAGATTTTCCGCAACCGTGCCGGAGAAAAGCTCACTCTTTTGCAGAACGTAGGCGATCTTGCCGCGAAGATGATCGAGCTTGTAATCTTTCAGATTTACGCCGTCAAGTGTGATCTCACCTGCCGTTACGTCATAGTAACGGGGAATGAGTGCCACGAGCGAGGTTTTGCCCGAGCCTGTGGCACCGAGGATTGCAACGTTTTCGCCCGATTTGATATCAAGATTGATGTCGTGAAGCACGGGGGTGCCGATGGCGTCGGGATAGCGGAATTCCACGTCGCGGAAAACGATGTGTCCGGGAGCTTCTTCTTCACCTTTGCCTTCGTATGCGCCGTCACGGATCACAGGAACGGTGTCCATGACTTCGTTGATACGTTTTGCAGAAGCTTGTGCGCGGGAGATCGTCTGGAACATCATGGAGAACATCATGACGGACATGAGAATCTGTGTGATATAGAGAATTACGGCGGAAACGTTGCCGACTTCGATAGTACCTTTGGAAACTTCCATACCGCCGAGCCAAATGACGGCGATGACGGAAAGGTTCATGACGATCATCATGAAAG
This sequence comes from Eubacteriales bacterium, assembly GCA_045122995.1. Classification (GTDB taxonomy): domain Bacteria; phylum Bacillota; class Clostridia; order Oscillospirales; family CAG-272; genus QALR01. The sequence goes on from JBGVIG010000505.1 coordinate 2,856, forward strand.
GCATCATAAAGGACATGATGTTCTGCACGCGGATCGTCTTTTTATAAAGGCTTTCGTTTGCGGAGCGGAAACGGCGGTTTTCGTGATCTTCTCTGACGTAAGCTTTGACCACGCGCGCGCCGGTCACGTTTTCCTGAACAACGGCGTTGACGTTATCCAGCTTATCCTGTACCTGATCAAACATCGGGCGCACCTTGCGCATGATGAGATAAACGACTGCGAGCTGGATCGGAAGAGAAATGGCGATGATGATGCCGAACTTGGCATTCTGATTGATCGCCATGATGATGCCGCCCACGAACATGATGGGCGAGCGGAAGAACATACGAAGTGCTTGCGCTACGAAAGTCTGCATCATGGTGACGTCGTTTGTCATACGGGTGACGAGCGAACCGACGGTGAATTTATCGGTCTGTTCGGGGGAGAGTGCCATGACGTGTGCAAACGCATCGCGTCTGAGATCATTGCCGAAGCTTTGAGATGCGGCGGAGGCAAAGCCTGCTGCCCCAAGTCCCGTCAGACCGCCGAGAATGACAAGCACGATCATTTTTACACCGTTTTGAAGCACGACCTGCATACCTTCGGAAAGTGTTGCGGCACCGATACTGTCATTGACGATATTTGCCATGATGGTGGGCAAAGAAAGGTCAACGAGAACTTCCGCGATCATGAAGAGCGGAGAAAAGATGGCGATATACCAATAGGGTTTTAAGTATTTGAGCAGTTTTTTCATTCAGCAGATTGCCCATTCCTTTCTGTATTTTTTTCCATGTGGAGAAGAAGATTGTCACGAACTTTTTTTAAGGACGAGCGAAGAAGCTCTTCTTCTTCTTTGGAAAGTCCTTCAAACATCACAGCTTCCAAGTCCTTGAGCTGCTTGAAGTGATCATTATCCAAAGCTCTGCCTTTTTCTGTCAGATAAACGTGTGTCTGACGCATATCTTTGGTATCTTGTTCGCGGCGGACGATCCCTTCGTCCTCCATTTTTTTGAGTGTGACACTGATGGTGGGGGCTTTCAAATGGGAAACACGCACAAGCTCGACTTGTGTTGCGCCGTCATTGTGTGCGAGAAACATGAGGATCTGACGATAACCATTCTTGTATCCCAGCTTTTCGCAGGTTTCACGCATTTTATCGTGAAAAAGCTTGGAGATCTCATTGATGAGCATACAAGAATTTTTCTCGTGCGGAAATTTTCGCATACAGTTGCTCCTTTCAAATAATTAGTTTTCTAACTAACCATAGTGTAAAAGAAAAAAACTGTTTTGTCAACAGTTTTTTTCATAAACAATATGTGGCTACGGATTACCTGTGTAGACAACGATAGCGCCGAAATAGGCTTTCACGTAGCTGTGATGATTTGTCTGCGCGCCTGCGTTCAAAAATGAGTAATGGAACGTCGACGTTCCCGAAAACGGGAGCTTTCCATCGGGATAGTAGTTTTCTTTGCCATAGAGGCGGATTCCTTCGCTCGTCGTACCATCGCAGGGAAGATCGAAATTTTCAGATGTCAGCGTGCCTGCGGCAAGACGAAACGTCCATGTATAGCGCTCTCCTTTGGGGAGTGTCCAGACCTCCTCTGTTTGGGGACATTCCACGGAGCCGTCGCTTGTGGTGAATTTTCCCACAAGATCATTCTTTGCGTTGAACAGAAGCTCATGCAGATGTGCGTGGTCGCTTGCGTGGCAAGAGGTGGGCTGATATTGATGGATATCATATCCCGTATTGTTTTCCAGCGTCACGTCAACGGTGAAGTATTCATTACTTTTTAAGTAGAAATCCATACCAAGACTTTCGCTTGCATAGCCGTGGAATGTCACGGTCATAGCAAGACCGTTTCGGTCGCGATCCGTGCGGGAGCTTGTTGCTTTTACTTCATCGACGGGACTTTCAAAAACGGGAACGCTCAATTCTTCGTTCGGTGTGTAGACAACGGGGAGTGAAAGTTCAGTATTCAGGGAATATTTATTTTCCGTGTCGCGTCCGTTATTTTCCGTTGCATAGGCAAAGGAGATCGCGCCTGAAAATTCGCAAATGCCGTCTGTGTAGCTCTCGCCGCCGTAAAGCTTGATGCGAGAAGTAAAATCAAAATTGTCATAGGAATATTCCCCTGCCGCCAGCAGGAAAGACCATGAGTAGCTTTCTCCTGCGGGGATCGTCCACGTTTCGATCATATCGGGGCAGGCGTGCTGCGTGTGATGCGGCGTCATGATTTTTCCCGCGCTATTTGCCAGTGTCACGTTCAGTTCATGGCGGTAGGCGTGTTCTGTGCCGTGGCAGTAGCAAGGAAGATTTTGGTGGATATCCGTAGCCGATGCATTTGTTACGGTGACGTCGACCGCAAAATATTCATGGCTTTTCACGTAAAAATCCATGCCGAGGCTCTCGCTTTTGTAGCCATGGAGCGTGACTTCTATGTTTATGCCGTCCTAATTTTTCCGATGGACGGTCTTCGCGGTGATGCTTTCATCAGAGGGGCTTTCAAAGACGGTATGAATGTTTTTTTCGCCCTTTTGGAGCAACTCTATTTTTAAGATATTTTGTGGGATCGCAGGTGATACTTCCATGATCAATCCGTCAAACGTGACGGCGATCACGTCACCGACGGAGAAATCGGAAACTGCGATCTCCTTTCCGTCTTTGATCAAAAGCACGTCGGGGTTAAGGGAAATATGATATGCGCCTTGAAATTTACCGATTCCGTTTCCGTCCACAATAAAGTAATTTTCAGATATCGTGCGGATCACCGCGAAAAAGGTGACAGCTTCGGTATCTTCTTCTTTTTGAGAAGAGCTTGTCGTGTTTTCCTCTTTTTGAGAAGAAGTCGTCGTGTTGCTTGTGATTGGCAATGTGGCGGCGGTTGTTGTGTGAG
>JBGVIG010000506.1:0-1985 GCA_045122995.1 Eubacteriales bacterium
GATGAAAGAATAGACATTTCCCACAAACTATGATATAATAAAAGCACAAAGTTTTCATAAAAGGAGTTTATTATGGAACGCATCGTAATGAATCTGGATCATGAATGGCGCTTTCACCGCGGTGATATCGAAATGCAAGCGGTGAATAGTCATGAAGCCTCCTACAGTGGCTGCAAAGCAGGTGCTGTGACAGGACCTGCAGGCAAAATTTGGAATGATAGCGATTGGCGCATCGTCGATCTTCCGCACGACTATTATGCAGAAAGCGATTTTTCTCCCGATAATCTGCTTTCGCACGGTTACCGTTCCCGTTGTAACGCATGGTATCGCAAATCTTTCCTTTTAGACGAAAGTCTTGCTGATCGCGAGCTTTTTATCTGCTTTGAAGGTACTGCTGTCTGTGCGGAATTTTATTTCAACGGTTCCTTGATGGAGCGTTCATTCAGCGCTTATACGGAAACATTTTTCAATATCACAGACCGTGCTTACTTTGACGGACGCCCGAATATTCTTTCCGTTTACATCAAAGGTATGGAAACAGAAGGCTGGTGGTATGAGGGCGCAGGTATTTACCGTCACGTACGCCTCTACGCGAAAAATAAGCTTCATATCGCGCATAATGGTATCTTTGGCAAACCGATCCTCAAAAAAGGCACGAAAAACAGTTGGAACGTCCAAGTGGAAACAACGCTTGAAAACAGCAATTATGAATGCAAAAACGCTTCTGTTCACGCAATGATCTTTGACGGAGAAAAATTGCTCGTAGAACACACGTTGAACAATGTTGTGTGCGATCGTGCTGCGGAAAAGGTTGTGTTGCAGACGCTTCCCGTTTCTCGCCCCACACGTTGGGACGTGGACAATCCCAAGCTTTATACGCTTTGCGTAGAAGTGCTGGAAGATGGAAAAATCATCGACTGTGAAAAGACAAGAATCGGCTTCCGCACGTTTTCCATTGATGCCGAAAAAGGCTTTTTCTTAAACGGTAGATCTCTGAAGATCAAAGGCACATGCAATCATCAGGACCATGCAGGTGTGGGCGTTGCCGTTCCCGATTCGGTACAATATTACCGCATCAAACGCTTGAAAGAAATGGGCACTAACGCTTACCGCTGTGCGCACAACCTCCCTGCAAAAGAAATTCTTGACGCTTGCGATGAGCTTGGTCTTATCGTGATGGACGAAAATCGCCGTTTTGAATCACGTAAAGAGGTATTGGAATATCTCGACATCATGGTCAAGCGTGACCGCAATCACCCCTCCATTCTTTTCTGGTCGCTTTTCAATGAAGAACCTCTCCAAAATACCGAAGAAGGCGGTAAAATTTTCCGCCGCATGAAGCATCGTGTACTTCATCTTGATGATTCCCGTCTTTTGGTCGGCGCGATGAACGGCTCCTCCATGGAAGGTGCGGGAATGGATATGGACGTCGTGGGTATCAACTACAGCTTGCGCGCTGTGGATAAATTGCATGCACTTCACCCCGAACGTCCCATCATCGGATCGGAAAACAACAGTGCTGTCACCACGCGCGGTTGCTATAAGAGCGATAAAGAAGCGGCACAAGTTCTTTCCTGCTATGACGAAGAAATTGTTCCGTGGGGACAAACGATTCGTGAAACTTGGGATTTCACACGCAAACGCGATTATTTTGCAGGCATCTTCATTTGGACAGGTTTTGACTATCGCGGAGAACCCACGCCCTTCACATGGCCCTCCGTATCCTCACAGTTCGGTATCATGGATACCTGTGGCTTTGCGAAAGATTCCTTCTATTTCAACAAGGCGTGCTTCACTGAGAAACCGATGGTGCATATCCTGCCGCATTGGACACACAAAAAAGGCGAAACTGTGCGCGTGATGGTGGTCAGCAACTGCGAAGAAGTAGAACTTTTCTTGAATGGAAAATCTCTCGGCAGAAAGCCTTGTGACGTATGTGCAACACCCGAATGGCAAGTGGAATATATCCCCGGCCGCATCAGCGC
>JBGVIG010000507.1:0-9195 GCA_045122995.1 Eubacteriales bacterium
TATCGGTATTGAGCTTCTTTTGCTCTTCGCCAATTTCGGCAGAATGCAGTATCTCATCATGGCAGTCGTGCTTGGCGTTTTCGTTTGTTTTTATCTTCCCGTCGACGGAGAAAAGCTTTACGTACAGATGGGTAGCTGGCTCGTTTATTCTGTCAGCAACAAAAAATTCAAGAAAAAGACGGGAAATTCCAAGGACGATATGTCTGTGCTCTTTCCTTATAAAGGAATCCGCGATGGGCTCATCGAATATGATGAGTACGTCGCAGGGGTTCTGGAGATCTCCCCGAAGGAATTCCGTCTTCTTTCCGAATATAAGCAAAACGAATTGATCGACAAGGTCTTTGCCAACGTGATCAAGGGCGTGACGGGAAAGACGCGCGCCTCTCTTGTGAAGATCGACCGACCGATCATGCTCGATGATTACATCGTGCAGGAAAAAAATAAAAAGTACGATATTGATAAGACGATGGAATCCGGCGGTATCGCTTATGAGGAAACCACGTCGAGAAAGCATATCATTGATGACCGCGCGGCGATCCTTGAAGAACTAAATGGCAATTCCGTGGTTTATAAATCCGCATATTATTTTGTGGTTTATGACACCAATCCCGCTACGATCTCGGAAATTCTCAACACCGCGATCACCAAATTTACAGAAAAGACGATGGAATGTCATCGTTTGAATGATAAAGAGCTCGCTGTTTTTTTGAAGTATAATTACACGCAGGATTTTGATGAACGCGAGATCGACTATTATGAACCCGATGAATACATGAATTATATCATGCCGGAAACGGTGGAATTCCGTCTTAATAAATCCTATATCGACGGCAAGGTCTGCCATCTTTATTCCGTACGTGACTATCCGCTGTCCGTGAAAAACGCATGGGGCTATCAGATCTTTAATATTCCCGGCACGAAAGTGACGATGAATATCATTCCGATCGAAAAATCCAAAGCGGTGCGCCGCATTGATAAAGCTTTGCAAGAGCTTCTCGCAAAGAACTTCAGCGCGTTCAAGGCATCGGATATCATCGACCAGCAAACACACATCGACACACTCGTTGAGCTTTTGGCAATGCTTCAAAATGACAACGAAACGCTCTATGAGGTTAATATCCACATCGCGATCTTCGGCGATGAAGCAAATTCCAAAGAAAGTCTTCGCAAGCGTGTGCGCAGTATGCTTGCGGAAGGCGGTTTCAAAACCAGTGAAAACAGCGCAAAACAGCTTCGCGCGTTTGCCGCGGCAATGCCTTCTCCTTATGATAGCCTTGCGGAGCATTATCGCTCCATTCACGCAAGCTCGATCGCGGCAGTGTTCCCATTCGTTTTGAATTATGTGATGGATAATAAGGGTGTTCTGCTCGGTCATTCCAACGGTTTCCCTGTCATCGTAGACTTTTTCAAAAGAAATAACGAAAGAGTTAACTCCAATATGGTTATCATGGGTAAATCGGGTAGCGGTAAATCCTTTGCTACGAAAACGCTTCTCACGCACCTTGCGGCGGAGAACAGTAAGATATTTATTCTCGACCCCGAAAATGAATATACGACACTTGCACGCAATTTGAACGGTAAGGTTCTGGACGTCGGCACTGCAAAGGAAGGACGTCTGAATCCCTTCCATATCATCACAACGCTTGAAGCGGACGAAGCCGCAGATGGCGTGAATGCCAATTTCTCTGTGCATCTGCAGTTCCTTGAGGAATTTTTCAAGCAAATTCTTGTCGGTATTTCCTCTGATGCTTTGGAATATCTCAACAACATCGTTCTTTCCCTCTATCATAAGATGGGAATCACACGCCATACGGATCTGACAAAGCTTGCACCGAAGGATTATCCTACCTTTGATGATCTTTACGCGCTGATCAAAGAACGTCAGGCGGAAGCAAAAGCGGAATATGACGTTGCGAATCTGAGAATTCTTGACAACTACATTGCAAAATTCGCAGGTGATGGCAGAAACGCCAACCTTTGGAACGGCGAAAACAGTCTTTCCGTCAAGGAAAATTTTGCAGTGTTCAATTTCCAAAGCTTGCTTGCCAACAAAAATAATACCATTGCCAATGCGCAGATGCTTCTCGTTTTGAAATGGCTTGACAATGAGATCATTAAAAACCGTGATTTCAACTTGAAATACGGCACAGACAGAAAGATCATTATCGTCATTGATGAAGCACACGTTTTCATTGATACGAAATATCCCATTGCGCTGGACTTTATGTTTCAGCTTGCGAAACGTATCCGTAAATACAACGGCATGCAGATCGTTATCACGCAGAATATCAAGGACTTCGTGGGGAGCCCTGAGATCGCAAGAAAATCTACGGCGATCATCAATGCTTGCCAGTATTCCATGATCTTTGCTTTGGCTCCCAACGATATGGCGGATCTTTGTACGCTTTATGAAAAAGCAGGCGAGATCAACGAAACCGAACAGCAGGACATCATCAATAACGATCGCGGCAGTGCCTTCATGATCACGGGACCGATCTCTCGACTTGGCATTTCCGTTGTCGCATCGGATCATGTGCGTGATGTTTTTGAAAACGAAAATCCATAAAAATTTCCGAAAACCGTCGATGAAAATCGGCGGTTTTTAATTGTGAAGAAATGTGAAGAATCGGGTGAGGGGATTGCGATTTCTCTCCCGTTTTGTTATAATGTAGTCAGAACAGTATGGCGCAAGGAGGATTTTCTTATGCCAAAAATCGGAACGAATTATAACAAAGAACAATTTGATTTGCTTTTCCGACAACTCGCCAATGACGATTTCACAGAAACAGAGGTCCGTGAGCTTGCGGAAGAAGCATTACATAAAATTGATACAGAATATTTGGAAGCGATCGAAGGTATTTTGATCGGCAAGGACGGCAAAACAGAAGATCTTTCTGCTTATTTTCAGGTGGATACGGAGCTTCTTTCTGAAGATGACAAAACGCTCGGTGAGCGGAATGTGGCAAATATCATTTCCTTTTTGAATAAGCTTGCTGAGGGTGAATACGATCTGATTCGCCGTGAGGAAGCGATCGAAGAGGAAAAAGAGGAGAAAGAAGAAAAGAAAGAAGAAGTCGCACCGCCCGTGATGGATATGGCACCGCCGACAAAAGAAGAAAAGACTGACGAGGCGATCGAAGAAGATGCAGACCAAAAATATTTTCTTTCCGATGAGGAATTCACAAAAGTGTTTCTGCATGATCGCGCGATCGTCGACGTCATCGGCAAACGGTATGACCAGCCGACGTTCCATTCTTTTGCAAAAGATGTGATCACGTTTTCGGGATCAGACGAGAAAGCAGATCTTTCCGGACGTTTTGTGAACACTTATGAAAAAATCCCTGCGGAATATTATGAATTTTTGGAAAAATCCGTGATCGGCGTGGGCGGTGTTCGCGAAGACCCGCGCAATTACATCGAGATGACTGATGACGCTTATGAAAAATTTTTCCGATTTGCCGCAAAAGCACCGGGGGAACCTCTGACACCTAAGGAAGCCAAGAGCGTCATGAATATTCTTGCGAATCTTGCTGAAGGGAATATCAAGCTGAAAGAAGGGCTTTCCGAGCGAAGCCTTGCGTATCATAAGGAGCGTCTTCCGCAAATTGCCGAAAGCGAAAGCGTTCAGCGTGCGGAAACCTTGAGAACCTCGCGTGAAAAATTCCATCAGGATAAAGCGATCGGTGAAAAAGGTGTCGATACGTTTTTGGAAAATCAAAAACAAGCACAAAAGGACGCGGAAAAAGCATATAACGAAATCAAAAAAAGCACGCCTCGTTTTGGTGCCACCAATGAGCAAAAACAAAAAAAGCAGGAAGCAGAGAAAAAACATCGACGCGAAAAAGCAAAATACGATCTTGTAAAAGACAATCGTAAGCTTTATGCAGGGGAAAATAAAACAATCCGCAAAAAAATGGATTCTCTGCAGACCGCTCAAGAAAAGCTGGAAGATCTGCGTCGAAAGAAAGAGCTTTTGGGCAGTGATTTTTCCAAAAAAGATGGTAAACAACTGCAAAAAGCCGAGCAAGATTTTGCAAAAAAGACCGCAAAATTAAGAAGTGCTCAAAAAGAAGTTCTGCGTGATATGGCGGTGCGCTTGAAAAGAGAAGGCAATCCTTTCCCTGAGCACACCATGATGCGCATGAGACAGATCGTTACAGGACATACAGAGCTCATGCCGCTTCTTACGCAAGCAGAAACGGTGAGCATTTACGGCATGGAAAAATATAAACAACAGCAAGAAGAAGCCAAGCGCGACTTTTTACTGAACAGAGAGCTTGCTTATGCGAACGAAAATGAAGAGCTTGAAGCGGCAAACCTCGCTTATCGAGAAGCGTATGCACAGTATAAGGCGTTGAAACAGCAGTTGGAAGGACGTCAAAATCCTGTTTCCGAAGAAGAAAAAAGCGCACCGACAGCGCAAGCGCTCAAAGCCACCAAAGCACCCGTTTCTAAAGCGGATAAAGCACAGCTGAAGGCTCTTGCCCGTGTTGCGCTTGACAAGGGAAAAGCATTGAAGGCACTTCGCGAGAAGATGATCCGCGATACGGTTGCGCGCGCAAAAGAGATCGGTAACCCTTTCCCCGAACATACTGCGATGCGCTGCGAGCAGATCCGCGCGGGACAGCTTGGTTTTATGCCGCTTGCTACCAAGGAAGAAACACTTCACCAAACGCCGGGGCTTTCAGAGAAAGCGAAGCAGGTCATCGTGCGTGCAGACGTCACAAATCCCACAAAAGAGCAAAAACAGAAGACCCCTTCGAAGCCTTTGCCCACACTGCCCACCAAGCAGGCGGAAAAGGCAGAGGAGCTTCAAAAGCCTGCGGAAGTTCAGAAACCCGAAGAAATCGAGAAGCCCGAAGAAATCGAGAAACCTGCGGCAATGGAGATCAAAAGAACACCCGTTGTTTTCCCCGAGGGGTCAATTCCCAGCACCACCAAGGCGCCCGAAAAACCCCTTGCGACACCGCAAAGGGAAGTGGCACTTTCGGTAGAAAAAACGATACAGCAGAAAAAACAGGAAGAACTCGAAGCAGATCTTTGAGAAAGTACCCTTGCGCATTTTGCGCAAGGGTATTTTTGTCGGTTTCTCATTTGTGAAGAAGTGTGAAGAAGCGGCGAGGGTACTTGTCATTTTCCTCTTTTTTTGCTACAATGAATACAAAGAACAGCATGACCGCAGGAGGTAACAGCTATGCCGAGATTAGAGATAGCCGATATGAAAATAGCGATGACCAAAGCGCATAAAAAGCAGTTGTCGTCATGGTATGAAAATTTGTTGTTATCGGAAAGAATGCAGCTGCAGAACCAGACATTTGAGCCTTCCGGCCCTTGGGATGCGAAAACCGTGCGTGATATTGAACTGCGTACATTCGATGCAGAATGCGAATCACGCAAGCAAGCATTTGAAAACAGTTTGACACGTATACCGGGCGCATATTTCGACCTTTTGGATCAAATGACAAAAACAGATGCAGCATTCAGTGAGGCAGCTGTCAAAAATCTTTTAGATGAGGGCGATCCGGTGTCTTACGATACCTTGCATGATGCATTTCGCAATGGTAACCATGAAATGCTTCGATCTGTTATGGAGCAAATGGTTACGGGGGTATTCCATATTCGTGATCCTCATGAAAAGAGTGTTGCGTATGAAGAAAGAAACTATGATCTCTCTCCGATCGGACCCATAGAGGAGATGGAGATCGAGGTGCTTGATGAAAAGCTTCATGGCACATCGATGACACTCAGTGATATCCAATATACAGACAAAGACCGCGCGGTCACGCTGAAAAAAGAGATCGCGCGTCTGGAAAAAGCGGAAAAGGACAGAGTGGAAACCCGAAAAAATGATCAGAAAGGCGCGAAGGGATATTATCAGATCCATTTGAGAGAAATGGAGGATCGTCTTTCCGCAGACCAGCGCAAGGCACTCGATAAGCGGTACAGCGAATACGAAAAAGAAAATAAAAAATTAGACGCCGCCAAGGACAGCTATTTCAAAGCGAAGCTGGAGCGGGATAAATTGCGTGCGAAGCTCGATATTTTTGGTGCGCTTAGCACCCGTGAGCAGAAGAAACTGCAGGAATACGAGAAAAAAACGGTCAATGCGCTTGTAAACCGTGAAATGGTAAAAGATCAGATGCTTCGTGATTTTGATGCAAAGCTTGAACGAGCGGGTCAGGATCGCGAATCTCCGCACAATGAGATGCGCCGCGCGCAGATCATGAAGGGAGAAACAAGATACGTCCCTTTGGAAAACGAAGAAGAGACCAGAAACGTATATGTGGGAATTGTCGAAAGAACTGAGCTGTCTGCCAGAGAGCCGGTACCTGAACCTACTGTGCCGCAGAGAGTGCAGCTTGATCTCAGCGCGCAGGTATCTGCACCCACGCAGACGCAGGTGACAAGAGCTACAGAAGAACCAGTGCAGACAATAACGAGGGATATAGAAGATCCCATCGTATAAATAGAACGAATAAAAGGAGGATTTGAAGATGCCCAGAACCATGAATGATGTTATAGACCAGAAATTGACAGAGAGTGAGATCGCGCTGATCACGAACTGGTATATCAAATTGATCGATCCACATAATAATAAGAGAACGGATTACATAAAATCAGAAAGAGAAACACTCCAGAGTTACTTGGTAGAAGTTCCCGGCGTATACTTTGAGATGCTTTCCAATGTGCTTCTTGTCCCGGAGGAAGAGAAAAAACAACCGTCAGAATATCTGGACGTGAGCGAAAACATAGGGGCTGCTTTGAACCGAATGGTAAGCAATGATCAAATTCGCGATTTTCACTTGTTCTATCACTTGATCGAAGACCAGTATCCCGTAAAAGATGTGGAAAGAGCGATGGCATATCGCTTGGACGCTGAAATTCAGCGCGATACGGAAGAGATCCACTCTGAAAACGTTGACTACGATAAAATGGATCATCTGAAAAACAAACGCGCAGATAAGGAAGCTTTTTCGGCATATATCAAAGATTTGCGCGAGGAAGATGCCGCGAAGGCAGAGTATCTCGAAAAGGAATCCGCGCTCTGGGAAAAAGAGAATGAGAAACTGGATAAAGTAAGACTGGATCTTTACGATGCCAAGCATCAAAGCAAGATTCTTCGCCAAAAGAGAGCAGATGATCCGGAAGCATTCACAAAAGCGGATCAAAAAGCACTTGAAAAAGCAGACAAAGCGCAAAAGGATCTCAACAAAAAGGCTGACAAGATTCGCGATACCATGCAGAAGGACTATGAAAAACGCTTGAAAAAGATGGGTAATCCTTATCCCGACGTGGCGAATAACCGCCGCGTGCAGATCGGTACCGGAGATTTTCGCTATATGAACCGCGTTCAGCGCCAGGAACCCACCGCGGTGCGTGAGCCTGTTGGCCAGCCTGTCAATTTCGTAGAGATGTTAGCAGAGCGAGGCGTTGATGCGATCAAATATACCGCAAAGCAGGTCCCCAACCCGCAACTCAAACAAACCGAATCGACGATCGAAATCATAGACGAGCTGGAACCCAAGTCGAAATAATAAAAGAGCGGACATTAGAGCAGTTCTCTAAAGGACAGTTCTGCAAGAATACGGTATATCTCGAAAGAGGTATGCCGTATTCTTGTTTTTTCGTCCTTATGCGGATTTACGGATTTCTTCCATCGTTTTGATCAGTTCAGTTTCGTCGGGAAGATCGATCAGACCAACTGCGGTAAAGTAAACATCAAGCTTTACTCGCTTTCTTCCGTCAACCTTTTCGCTGTTGTGAACCTCAATTCGTCGTATAAGTCGGTTAATAATTTCGGGGGTCAACTCATCAATATCGGTACACTTTCGGATGGTTTCAAGAAAGATGCGGAGATCCACCTTGTCTTGCTCAAACATCTTTAAGGATTGTTCTGCTTTTGCTACCGCTTCTATGAGTGCTTTTTGTTCCGCCTCATACTTGCCCATCATCTTGGAGAAACGATCATCGGGGATTTTGCCAAGCACGTTGTCCTCGTACAAACGCTCAATCATCGTATCGATCTCGGAAATTCTGCGCTTATCCTTTTCGATGGCAGCCTTCATATTTCGCACGTTCGTTTCCTTGGTGATGTTATGCTTCTTGGCATACATATAAAGAAACACAGCTTCGTATTGCTGAATGAACAAAGACACTCGCTTTACAAGTTCAAGCATCATTTCTCTCAAAACAACCTCACGAATAAAGTGGATCGAGCAAGTGCCTCTGCTCTCCTTGTACGCGGAGCATCGGTGAAACTCTTGATGAGGCTTAATGCTTTTAGCAGCACAAAAATAGAGCTTGGATTTACAGTCAGCGCAGTAGAGCAATCCCGAAAACAGACTTTCTCTGCCCGTTGCGGTATTTCGTCTGCGACCTTCTCGCAATTCTTGAACGCGGTTGAAGGTATCTTCGTCTATGATGGCTTCTTGGGTATTGGGAATGATCTGCCATTCCTCTTCGGGGTTATGAACCGTCTTGTGTACTTTATAGCTGACAAGTGTTGTTTTGAAATTGACCGTACATCCTGTGTACTGCCGATTGGCTAAGATGTGCTTTACGGTAGCGGTATCCCAAGCATATTCACCGCGTTTGGGCAATGGATTGGGAGTTTTACGTCCGTTTGACATAGCATATGCCGTTGGGCAAAGGATTCTCTCATCCTCTAAGCGATGTGCAATCTGTGTAGGACCGAGCCCCTCGATACATAGTTGGAAGATATACCGCACCACTTTCGCGGCAGGCTCGTCCACAATCCACTGCTTCGGATTGTCCTCGGATTTTTTATATCCATGCGAAACCGTTTGGGATATGCGCTCACCCTTTTCTGCTTTAGACTTCCACACGGCACGGATTTTCTTGCTCGTCTGAGCTGCGTACCACTCGTTGAAGATGTTGTTGAACGGCATCATCTCTGTGCCGGTGTTCTTCAAGGTATCAACATTCTCTTGAATTGCTATGAAGCGGACACCAAGTGTCGGATATTTGATCTCCAAGTATTCACCAACGTCAAGGTAGTTACGACCGAAACGGCTGAGGTCTTTTACAATGACCACGCCTATCTCTCCGTTTTCGATCATCCGCTGCATACGCTGAAAGTCCGGACGATCAAAGGTCGTACCCGATATGCCGTCGTCTACAAAGAACATTGTGTTGTGGAATCCGTTTGCCCTCGCATATTGGGCAAGGATTTCT
>JBGVIG010000508.1:0-3541 GCA_045122995.1 Eubacteriales bacterium
TGAAGATATGACGATTCCCATGATCTTTATCGGCGCGGCTGCAGATCGCATCGGTATTCTTGAAAATGCGAATATCAAAGACATTGCCCCCACGATCGCCACGATCCTCGGTGTCAATCCCGATCCCGAATGGGAACGCAAAAGTCTTATTTTAGCAATAACCGCATAAATGCAAAATCCGTTTGGGTATGACCAAACGGACTTTTCTTTTGTTGTTGAAACAGTATCTATGCTTGAGGCGGTTGTGCCGAACATGATTAACGAGAAAGAACGTGATATGAACGTCTTGTGTTTCGTTTATCGAATGTAATTTTTCCAATATGCGAAGGTTTCGAGGATTTTTCTGTCATCAGTATACCATGGCTTCGGGGCAAATGCAAGCTGAGAAGTCTTTTTTCGCAGATTTTCTGTTCCCCCATGACTTCAATATTTTGTAACCGTTTTGCATATAATTCCGCTGTGTCCGTCCAAAATGTTGACTTTCCCAAAAAAAGATGGTATCATTTAACTAAGAAAAATCTTTATGGAGGACGATTATGGCTATTTATTTTAATCCCGAAACCAAGTTCTTTTACCTGGAAGGAAAAAATATTTCCTATGTTTTCGGCATAAACAGAACGGGGTTTCCCGAGCATTATTATTTCGGCACGCGCATCGGACGTGATGACCTTACCTACACATACGAGGCAAACATAGGTGATTCCGCAGAAGCGGCGATCCCCGGCAAGATGCATGCGGGCGGTCTATCCTACAACGTATACAGAAGTGAATTTTCTTTTTACGGCAACGGTGAATTTCGAGAATGCTCTCTCCAGCTCCTGCAAAAAAACGGCAGCAGATTGAACGAATTTCTTTATGAAACGCACGAGGCTCTCGCGGAAAAGCCCGCTCTTGCGGGTATGCCCTCCATGCGTGGCGGTGAAACACTGAAGCTCACGCTAAAGGACAAACTTTCCGAAATGCGCGTTCATCTTTTCTACACGGTGTACGACGATGTATCCGTGATTTGTCGCCATATGGAAATTGAAAACCGTACAGACGAGGACGTGAAAATTCTTCGCGCATACAGCTTTGTGCTCGATGTTGTCGGCTCCAATTATGATCTGCTTACGATAGAAAACGTATGGGCGCGTGAGGGCAAGCCCGAACGCACGCCGCTTCCTCACGGCATCGTTTGTGTAGACGAAAAATCCGCATCCTCCACACGCCGCCACAGCCCGGCGATGGCACTGATCAGCAAAAATACAACAGAGGAAATGGGTAGCGCGCTCGGCGTGAATCTTATTTATTCAGCCTCCTATGCGCTCAAGGCGGAAGTCGGCACGAAGGGCTACACACGCCTTACCGGCGGCATCAACGATTTCGATTTTACATGGGAGCTTGCTGCAGGTGAAACTTTTGCCACACCCGAAGCCGTATTGGCATACTCTGCCGAGGGTATTGGCGGTATGTCGCGTGAATACCATGATGCTTACAGAAAATATCTGATCAACGAGCGCTTTGCAAATATTCCTCACCCCCTCGTGATCAATAGCTGGGAGGCAGTCTACTTCGGTTGCACCCCTGATCGTTTGCTCCCCATCATTGATACGGTCCGCGGCACAGGCATTGATACCTTCGTGCTGGACGACGGCTGGTTCGGATCGCGTAGAAATGACAAAGCAGGGCTCGGAGACTGGACGGTAAGTCCCGAGGTCTTCCCTGACGGTCTTACTCCCGTTATTGATTACGTTCATAGCGCAGGTATGAAATTCGGCATTTGGTTCGAACCTGAAATGGTCAATCCCGACAGCGATCTTTACCGCGCACACCCCGATTGGGCAATCTCTGTTCCGGGCTCTGATCCTTGTGTTTCTCGCCGCCAGCTTGTGCTGGACATTACACGTGCCGATGTGCGTGATTATATTGTGGAGTCGGTTTCCAAAATTCTGCGCGAAAATGCGATCGACTATGTGAAGTGGGATTTCAACCGCGCACTTACGGAAAACTTCTCACGTGCGCTTCCTGCCGGCAAGCAACAAGAAATGCATCATCGTTACGCTCTCGGACTTTACGACCTTTGTGAGCGTCTTGTGAACGGATTCCCACATATATTCTTTGAGGGTTGCGCCGGTGGCGGCGGACGCTTTGACCCTGCGATCCTCTACTATTTCCCTCAGATATGGGCAAGTGACGATACCGATGCTTATATGCGCACCCAGATACAATACGGCACCTCGCTTTTCTATCCGCTCTCGGCTATTTCCTGCCATGCCTCCATTTGTCCCAACCATCAGACAGGAAGAACGACACCGTTTACTACGCGCGCAGATATCGCACATCTCGGCGCAACAGGCTATGAGCTTGACACGACGAAGATCACGCCTGAGGAGTTAGATGAGATCAAAATTCAGGTTGCAGAATACCGTGAAATGGAAGATCTCGTGCTTCACGGGGATCTCTACAGAATGGAGAACACATTCGATTCCAATTATTTTGCTGTAACGATCGTTTCTAAAGATAAATCGAAAGCCAAGGTAACAGCCATGCGCGCGCTCCGCCGCCCCAACGACGAGCACAAGCGCATCTTTCCGCGTGGACTCGATGCGAGCACCATTTACGAGGTTACGAACAAGGAATACGGACTGTGTCTACACCTTTCCGGTGCTGCAATCATGAATGTCGGCCTGGTGTTGCCTCTCAAAACGGCAGATAATAAAATGCCCGGCGACTTCCAAACGTTTGTGTTTGATATCAAGAAAGAACGCTGATACATGTTCATATAAAAAGCATCACAAGAAAAAAGCCGATACGGAAATAATTCCATATCGGCTTTTTTACCGTCCTTTATTGGAGTGAGAATGCACTTTCCGTCGCTTTTACAATACACGCTCTAAAGACACCAAGAAAAATAGGACACCAGTGGTGCCCCATTTCCATCATTTCAATACCATTTTGAGGTGCTTTATTTCTAAATTGATTCGTTGATGCGGACATATCCCTTCTGCATTCTGCGAAAATCGAGAAAGAACGTGATGTGAACGTCTTACGTTTCGTTTATCGAATGCAATTTTTCCAATATGCGAAGGTTTCGAGGATTTTCTCATCGGCTTCGTTACCATAATAACCGCAAAGGCGCGGAACGGATTCGATTGTGACGATGCCGTCATAGTGAAACTCCTTCAAAATATCCGCAAAAGCTGAACCCTTCGCATGGTAGCATATTCGTACAAAGAACAATCAGATTTTCATTCGCTCATCCAACAGCATTTTTGTGCCTTGCTCGCATTCAATGCCATACATGACAAGATTCTTCGTTGCACCTGCAAGCGCCACAGCATATTTTCCTCTCGAATATACGTTTCTGATCATGATATTATAGGTTTCATCGCTCGTTGCATGACGTGTGCCGTACATACTTGTGTCTCCGACACGGACGGCATACAAACCTCGTTCCATGTGCGGAGAATCTGCCGAAGTATCATATACACCATCAATGAGAATATCATGGAGCTTGATTTCCCCTTGGTTTAAGAGTCTTACGTTGGTACAGAACGCAGAT